>CADBCZ010000030.1 GCA_902793335.1 uncultured Lachnospiraceae bacterium | reverse complement strand
AGAACTCACGTTGTTCGTTAAGTGTCATTGGAAGTACCGGCGGCTCGAAAGCACCGTGCTTATGGAATTTGTATAACATGCACAACGCAATTCACAATTCATAGAGTTTCGCAATTACATAGTATTATGAGTTAGAAAAAGGAGAAATAGATGGTAACGATAGAAGAAAAGAATAAGATTAAGAAAGCTATGGATTCTATGCCTTTAAAGATAGTGCTTAGCAATCTTTGTGATAAAACATATATATATAAGAAGATAGTCATATCAAAAATCATCATGAAAGATAAAATGATGTACCAGGTGGAAAGGTTTACCGACAAGCAGGCGTTTCATGAAAATATCGGAATTGGTGAGCTTGAGGATACAGTCTTTGAATTGTTTTCTGAAAAGTATAGACAGATGAATGTGTTCTGCGAAGATGTAAGCTATGATTTCAAGGTGTCAAAGAAGGGAAAGCTGTTATCTAAGAAAACGTCGCTTAATAATTGTGATAGTAATAATAAGAAAGAACACGAAACAGGAACTCTGTCTAAGACATCGTCTCATAACCGCAAAAAGAATTATATCTTGCAGGAGGGAACTGTGATTCCGCCATTGGTTGATCTTGGTATATTCACAAAAGAGGGCAAGGTTGTTCGTTCCATGTATGACAAGTTCAAGCAGATCAACCGATTTATTGAGCTGGTGGATGATATTATCAAAAAATATGATAACGGTGGTAAGGTTTTCAATATAATAGATTTTGGCTGTGGTAAATCCTACCTTACATTTATACTGTATTATTATCTGGTAGAGCTTAAGGGGATGAAGGTTAATATCACAGGACTTGACTTAAAAGCGGATGTGATTAGAAAATGTAATGAAACCGCGAAGAAATACCATTATGATGATCTTCATTTTGAGCTGGGTGATATTAACGGATATAAGACTGATGCGCCGGTTGATATGGTGGTTACTCTTCATGCCTGCGATACGGCAACGGATTATGCTCTTTACAATGCAATTAACTGGAATGCGGGTATCATTTTATCTGTGCCATGTTGCCAGCATGAATTAAATGCTCAGATTGAAAGCGACGATTTTTCGATACTCACAAGATACGGTATCGTCAAAGAGAGGGTGAGTGCGCTTATGACAGACGCAATCAGAGCCAATGTGTTGGAATATTGCGGTTACAACACGCAACTTCTGGAATTTATAGATATTGCACACTCTCCAAAGAATATACTTATTCGTGCGGTTCTTAAGAAGCAGGGGAGATGCATTGAGTATTCTGCAAAGCCCGCTTCCGAATTGAATGGCGGAAAGAGCGATAAGGAAATAGCATGTCTAAATGAGGCCAAGAGACTTTGTGAGGAATTTCATCTGAAGCAGACTTTGATGGAGCTGGTTTTAAGATAGGTGTGTTAAAAACAAAAGGTTGGAATTGTTCTAAAAAAAGTACAATTTTTTTGAATTACCGCTTGCAATGGTATAAATTCTATGGTATAGTGACACTTGCTGTGACATTGATAGCGTTGAAGCGTGAGGTTGCTACTTGTTTAAGTAGGTTTTCCGTGGAGCGAATGTCAAGTCTAGATACTGACGGCAAGTCACTGTACCATAACCATCCGCGCGGGCGTTAGGACACACACGGGAGAGTGTACAGTCACCACTTGTCGTACTACTAATAAGTGCGAAAAGGAGGCGGCTTTTTTTATGGCAAATCAGGTAATGAGAATTACTCTTAAGGCTTATGATCATAAGTTGATCGATCAGGCTGCAGCAAACATCATTGACACTGTTAAGAAGACAGGTGCTAAGGTTTCAGGTCCTGTACCAATGCCTACTAAGGTTGAGAAAATCACAATTCTTAGAGCAGTACACAAGTACAAGGATTCAAGAGAGCAGTTTGAGCAGAGAACTCATAAGAGATTGATCGATGTGATCCAGCCTACACAGAAGACTATCGATGCTTTACAGAAGTTAGATATGTCTGCCGGAGTTTACATCGACGTTAAGATGAAAACAAAATAATGAATGCGGACCTAATGGGTGAAAGCCCCATTTAGAATGATTGCCAAGGCAATCCGCTGTAAATGATTTAGGAGGAAATTTTAAAATGAAGAAAGCAATTTTAGCTACGAAGATCGGTATGACACAGATCTTCAACGAGGATGGTGTATTGACACCGGTTACTGTATTACAGGCAGGTCCTTGTGTGGTAACACAGGTTAAGACCGCAGACAACGATGGATATGAAGCAATTCAGGTTGGCTTCGGTGAGAAGAAAGAAAGAATTACAACTAAAGACGTATCAGGTAAGAAAGTAATAAGAAATCCGCATGGTGCTGGTAAGGCAGCTGTAGGTCATTTCAAGAAGGCAGGAACTACACCTAAGCAGTTCGTTCGCGAGTTCAGAGTTGAGAATGCTTCTGAATACGTTGCAGGTGAAAGCGTAATTAAGGCTGACATCTTTTCAGAGGGTGATAAGATCGATGTAACTGCTAAGTCAAAGGGTAAAGGTTATGCCGGAGCAATCAAGCGTCACGGCTTACACACAGGTCCTAAGACTCATGGTTCAAAATACCATCGCCATCAGGGCTCTAACGGTTGTGCAACTGATCCTGGTAAAGTATTTAAGGGTAAGAAGATGGCAGGACATATGGGTGCTGTCAGAGTAACCGTTCAGAACTTAGAGATTGTTAAAATAGATGCTGAGAATGACGTGATTTTAGTTAAGGGTTCAGTACCTGGACCTAAGAAATCATTAGTTATGATCAAGGAAACAGTTAAAAGTGGTAAATAATTCGCAAGGAAGGAGGAATAGACAATGGCAACAGTAGCTGTATACAACACTGAAGGCAAGGAAGTAGATAAATTAGAACTTAATGACGCAGTGTTTGGTGTAGAAGTAAATGAACATTTAGTTCACAAGGCAGTTGTGGCACATCTTGCTGCTAAGCGTCAGGGAACACAGAGTGCAAAGACTCGTTCAGAGGTTCGTGGCGGTGGAAGAAAGCCATGGAGACAGAAAGGAACAGGTCATGCAAGACAGGGTTCTACAAGATCTCCTCAGTGGACTGGTGGTGGAGTTGTATTCGCACCAAAGCCAAGAGATTATTCCGTTAAAATGAATAAAAAAGAGAAGGCAGGAGCAATGTGTTCTGCACTTACTTCTAAAGTAAATGAGGAGAAGTTCATCGTATTAGATGAGTTCAAATTAGATGAAGTTAAGACAAAGAAGTTTGTAGAGGTACTTGGAAATCTTGAGGTTGCTAAGGCATTGGTTATCACTAAGGATAACGATCAGAACTTAGTTTTATCAGCAAGAAATGTTCCTGATATCAAGACTACACTTACAAACTCAATCAGCGTATACGACATTCTTAAGTACGATACAGTTGTTATCACCAAGGATGCAGTTGCAGCAATCGAGGAGGTGTACGCATAATGGCAGATATCAAATTTTATGACGTTATAAAGAAACCTATCATTACTGAGAAATCTATGGATGCTATGTCAGAGAAGAAATACACATTTGAGGTACATCCTGAGGCTAACAAGTCAATGATTAAAGAGGCTGTTGAGAAGATGTTCGAAGGAACTAAGGTTGCCAAGGTAAATACCATGAATCTTGATGGTAAGACAAAGAGACGAGGAATGGTATACGGAAAGACAGCGAAGTCTAAGAAAGCAATCGTTCAGCTTACAGCAGACAGCAAAGACATCGAGATTTTTGAAGGTCTTTAATTAATATAACTCATACGCAAGCAAGCGTGATAATAAATGCATTTTGAAAGGAGAAAGAAAATGGGAATTAAGACATATAACCCATATACACCTTCCAGACGTAATATGACCGGTTTGGACTTTGAGGTTATCACTAAGGATACACCTGAAAAGTCCCTTACAGTTTCTTTAAAGAAGACAGCCGGACGTAATAATCAGGGAAAGATTACAGTTAGACACCACGGTGGTGGATCAAGAAGAAAATATAGAATTATCGACTTTAAGAGAAGAAAAGATGATATTCCTGCAATCGTAGCATCAATCGAGTACGATCCAAACAGAACAGCTAACATCGCACTTCTCAACTATGCAGATGGTGAGAAGGCATATATCTTAGCTCCTCTTGGACTTAAGGTTGGCGACAAGCTTATGAACGGTGCTAATGCAGATATCAAGGTTGGAAACTGCTTACCACTTGAGAATATTCCTGTTGGTACAGAGATTCACAACATTGAGTTATATCCTGGAAAGGGCGGACAGTTGGTACGTTCAGCAGGAAATTCAGCACAGCTTATGGCTAAAGAAGGAAAGTATGCAACCCTTCGTTTACCTTCAGGCGAAATGAGAATGGTTCCGATTACAGGACGTGCAACAATCGGTCAGGTTGGTAACATCGAGCATGGTCTTGTTAATATCGGTAAGGCAGGACGTAAGCGCCATATGGGTATCAGACCTACAGTTCGTGGTTCCGTAATGAACCCTAATGACCATCCACACGGTGGTGGTGAGGGAAGAACAAGTATTGGTAGACCAGGTCCATGTACACCATGGGGTAAACCGGCACTTGGACTTAAGACTCGTAAGAAGAATAAGCACTCTAACAAGATGATCGTTAGAACAAGAGACGGAAAGAATGTGAAGTAGTGAAGAAAAAAACAAGCAGCTGCGAAGCAGATATTTGTTTTTTTCGAGCCTTCATCGAGCAAGTGAGCTTGCGAAACAAGCGAGAAAGCGCGAAGTGCGTACTTGCGAGATTAAGTTGATTAAAGGATATGATAATATAGGAGGTTTGAAATATGGCTCGTTCATTAAAAAAAGGACCATTTGCAGATGAGCATTTATTAAAGAAAATTGATGCTATGAATGCTAGCAATGACAAGCAGGTAGTTAAGACCTGGTCACGTCGTTCCACCATATTCCCAAGCTTTGTAGGACATACAATTGCAGTATATGATGGAAGAAGACATGTGCCTGTATATGTGACAGAGGATATGGTTGGTCACAAGCTCGGTGAGTTTGTTGCAACAAGAACATACAGAGGACATGGTAAAGACGAGAAGAAGTCTAAGGTAAGATAATAGATAAGATTTGAAAGGAGGGTTCATCCATGGCAAAAGGACATAGATCCCAGATAAAAAGAGAAAGAAATGCAAATAAGGATACAAGACCTTCGGCTAAGGTTTCTTATGCCAGAGTATCTGTAACCAAAGCATGTTTCGTTTTAGATGCCATCAGAGGTAAGGATGTACAGACCGCACTTGCTATTTTAGCATATAACCCAAGATATGCTTCAAGTGTTATAGAGAAGTTATTAAAATCAGCAATCGCAAATGCTGAGAATAACAACGGAATGAAGATGGAAGACCTTTATATTGCAGAGTGTTATGCGAACAAAGGTCCTACAATGAAGAGAATTCAACCAAGAGCACAGGGTAGAGCTTATAGAATTGAAAAGAGAACAAGCCACATTACTATCGTGCTTGATGAAAGATAAGGAGGCAGGAAATGGGACAGAAAGTTAATCCTCATGGTTTGAGAGTTGGTATCATCAAGGATTGGGATTCCAGATGGTATGCTGATACAAAAGATGGCGAATTCGCAAACAACTTAGTTGAAGATAATGACATTCGTAAGTTCTTAAAGAAGAGACTTTACAGTGCTCAGGTTTCAAAGATTGAGATTGAAAGAGCTTCTGATAGATTAAAGGTTATCGTTTATACTGCTAAGCCGGGTGTAGTAATCGGTAAGGGTGGTGCTGAAATCGAGAGCCTTAAGAAGGATCTTGCAAAGCTTACAGATAAGAAGTTGATGGTAGATGTTAAAGAAGTTAAGAAGCCGGATGCAGATGCACAGCTTGTTGCTGAGAACATCGCAGCTCAGTTAGAGAATCGTATTTCTTTCCGTCGTGCAATGAAGTCTTGCATGGGAAGAACAATGAAGACTGGAGCACTTGGAATTAAGACATCTGTTTCAGGACGTTTAGGTGGTGCTGATATGGCTCGTACAGAGTTCTACAGCGAGGGTACAATTCCTCTTCAGACACTTCGTGCAGATATTGATTACGGTTTCGCTGAGGCTGACACAACCTATGGTAAGGTTGGAGTTAAGACTTGGATTTATCACGGAGAAGTACTTCCGACTAAGAACAATAAGGAAGGGAGCGATA
This sequence comes from uncultured Lachnospiraceae bacterium, assembly GCA_902793335.1. Taxonomy (GTDB): domain Bacteria; phylum Bacillota; class Clostridia; order Lachnospirales; family Lachnospiraceae; genus CAG-590. The sequence goes on along the minus strand of CADBCZ010000030.1, from coordinate 55,018 downwards.
AATAATGTTAATGCCAAAAAGAACAAAGCATAGAAAGCAATTCAGAGGTTCAATGGCCGGTAAGGCTACAAGAGGCAACAAGATCAGCAATGGTGAATTCGGTATCGTTGCTATGGAGCCGGCTTGGATTAAGTCAAACCAGATAGAGGCAGCCCGTGTTGCTATGACTCGTTACGTAAAACGTACCGGTAAAGTTTGGATTAAGATTTTCCCGGATAAGCCTTATACATCTAAGCCTATCGGAGTTCGTATGGGTAAAGGTAAAGGTAACGTAGAAGGATGGGTAGCAGTTGTTAAGCCAGGCCGCGTTATGTTTGAAATAGCAGGAGTTCCGGAAGATGTTGCAAAGGAGGCTTTAAGACTTGCAACACATAAATTACCGGTTAAATGTAAAATCGTTTCTAAAGCAGATTTAGAAGGAGGTGCAGGCAGTGAAAACTAAAGAATTTCGTGAGGACTTAAGGTCTAAGAATGTTGATGAGTTAAGTGCAGAGTTAGTAGCTGCTAAGAAGGAATTATTTAACTTAAGATTCCAGAACGCAACTAACCAGTTAGATAATACAAGCAGAATTAAAGAGGTAAGAAGAAATATTGCTAGAATTCAGTCGATCATGACTGAGAAGGCTAATGCTTAATATATCGGAAGGAGGAAAAGCAGGTGGAAAGAAATCTAAGAAAAACACGTGTAGGAATTGTAACAAGTGATAAGATGGATAAGACAGTTGTTGTTTCAATCGTTGATAATGTTAAGCATCCTCTTTATGGAAAAATCGTGAAGAGAACTTATAAGTTAAAGGCTCATGATGAGAACAACGAGTGTCGCAAAGGTGATCGCGTAAGAGTTATGGAGACAAGACCTTTATCAAAGGATAAGAGATGGAGACTTGTAGAGATCATAGAGAAAGCTAAATAATTAAGGAGGCAAAGAAAATGGTTCAACAGGAAACAAGACTTAGAGTTGCCGACAATACAGGAGCAAAGGAACTTCTTTGCATCAGAGTATTGGGTGGTTCAACAAGAAGATATGCAAATATCGGAGATATCATCGTTGCCTCTGTTAAAGATGCAACACCAGGCGGTGTTGTAAAGAAGGGTGACGTAGTAAAGGCAGTTGTTGTACGTACAAAGAAGGGTGCACGCCGTAAGGATGGATCATATATCAAATTCGACGAGAACGCTGCTGTAATCATCAAGGACGATCAGAATCCAAGAGGAACACGTATTTTTGGGCCTGTTGCTAGAGAGCTCAGAGATAAGAAGTTCATGAAGATCGTTTCTTTAGCACCGGAAGTTTTATAAGGAGGGTGTCAGGATGGCAACTAGTAAAATAAAAAAAGATGATCTTGTACAGGTTATCGCCGGAAAAGACAAAGGAAAGACCGGTAAGGTTTTATCTGTAGATGTTAAGAATCATAAGGTTTTAGTAGAAGGAGTTAACAAAGTATTTAAGCATTCAAAACCTTCTATGGCTAACCAGCAGGGTGGAATTATTGAGAAAGAATCACCTATTGATATATCTAACGTAATGTATGTTCACAAGGGTAAGCCGGTTCGCGTAGGCTTCCAGGGCGAGAAGAAAGATAAAGTTCGTGTAGCTAAAGTGAATGGTAAGTTAGAAAAGATCGACTAATTAAGAAAGGAGGCTACAGAAGTTGAGTAGATTAAAAGAGCAGTATAATAGCGAAATCAAAGAAGCTATGACAAAGAAATTTGGTTACAAAAACGTTATGGAGGTTCCTAAGCTTGAGAAGATCGTTATCAACATGGGTGTTGGTGAAGCTAAGGAGAACCATAAACTTTTAGATACAGCCGTTCAGGATTTAGAGATAATCACCGGACAGAAGGCAGTCGTTACTAAGGCTAAGAAATCTGTTGCAAACTTTAAGCTTCGTGAGGGTATGCCTATCGGATGTAAAGTTACTCTTCGTGGCGAGAAAATGTATGAGTTTGCAGATCGTTTGATCAACCTTGCGTTACCACGAGTAAGAGACTTTAGAGGAATCAACCCGAACGCATTTGATGGCAGAGGTAATTATGCATTAGGTATCAAGGAACAGTTGATTTTCCCTGAGATCGAGTATGATAAGGTAGATAAAGTGAGAGGTATGGACATAATTTTCGTTACTACCGCAAAGACTGATGAGGAAGCTCGTGAGTTACTTACTTTATTCGGTATGCCGTTTAAGAAATAATAGGAGGAAGATTCATGGCTAAGAAATCTATGGTTGTTAAACAACAGCGTAAACAGAAATTCTCAACAAGAGAATATACTCGTTGTAAAGTTTGTGGACGTCCACATGCAGTGCTTAGAAAATACGGAATTTGTAGAATCTGCTTCCGTGAGTTAGCATACAAGGGTGAGATTCCGGGCGTTAAGAAATCAAGCTGGTAAAATTTTTGAAGGAGGTAAATGACAATGACAGATCCAATCGCAGATATGCTTACTAGAATTCGTAATGCGAATACTGCTAAACATGATACAGTTGATGTTCCTGCTTCAAAGATGAAGGAAGCAATTGCTAACATTCTCTTAGAAGAGGGCTATATCAAAGCTGTTGAGATGGTTGAAGAAGGCAAATTTAAGACTATCCGTATAACACTTAAGTACGGTAAGGATAAAAATGAAAAGGTTATTACAGGAATTAAGAGAATTTCTAAACCTGGACTTAGAGTATATGCAGGCAAGGACGAACTTCCTAAAGTATTAGGTGGTTTAGGAGTTGCTATCATTTCTACAAACAAGGGTGTGCTTACAGATAAGCAGGCTCGTGCAGCTGAAGTTGGCGGCGAAGTTTTAGCTTTTGTTTGGTAGAAAGAGAGCTTAGTGAAGCCAAGCAATAAGCGCAGGCTGAACTTAGCCGTATTCATGTCGGCGCCCTTAGTGAGCTAAAAGCGAACTTAGTAGCCGACGAGTTAATTATAATATAATATGTATATATTAAGGAGGTAACGGCATGTCACGAATCGGAAGAATGCCTATCGCGGTACCAGCAGGCGTAACTGTTGATATTGCAGAAAATAATCAAGTGACTGTAAAAGGACCAAAGGGTACACTGGTTAGAGTATTGCCTGAGGAAATGGACATTAAACTTGAAGGTGAAGAGATAATTGTAACAAGACCTAATGATCTTAAGAAGATGAAGTCTTTACATGGTCTTACAAGAACACTTATTAATAACATGGTAATCGGTGTAACCGAAGGTTATTCAAAAGTATTAGAGGTTAATGGTGTAGGTTACAGAGCTGCTAAGCAGGGTAAGAAGTTAGTTCTTAACTTAGGTTATTCTCATCCTGTTGAGATGGAAGATCCTGAAGGTCTTGAATCAAAAGTAGATGGTAACACAATCACCGTAACCGGTATTGACAAAGAAAAAGTTGGCCAATATGCTGCAGAAATCAGAGATACAAGAAGACCTGAGCCTTATAAGGGTAAAGGTATTAAGTATGCTGATGAAGTTATCCGCCGCAAGGTTGGTAAGACTGGTAAGAAATAATTAAAGGAGTGAGATAGATGATTAAGAAAGAATCAAGAAGTAAGGTTCGTGCTAAGAAGCACTTACGTATTCGTAACCGCTTTTCTGGTACACCAGAAAGACCTCGTTTAGCTGTATTCAGAAGTAATAATCATATGTACGCTCAAATTATTGACGATACAGTTGGGAATACACTTGTGGCAGCTTCTACTAATACAAAAGAGGCTAAGTCAGCACTTGAAAAGACTAATGACGTAGATGCAGCAGCTTACGTAGGTAAGGTTATTGCTGAGAAGGCATTGGAAAAAGGTATTAAGACAGTTGTCTTTGATAGAGGCGGTTTTATATATCAGGGTAAAGTTAAAGCGTTAGCAGATGCAGCTAGAGAAGCTGGTCTGGAATTCTAATAAGGAGGAAAACAACATATGAAGCATACTATTATTGATGCTAGTCAGTTAGAATTAGAAGAACAGGTAGTTGCAATTAAGCGTGTAACCAAGGTTGTTAAGGGTGGACGTAACATGAGATTTGCTGCGCTTGTAGTTGTAGGTGACAAGAATGGCCATGTTGGTGCAGGTCTTGGTAAAGCAGCCGAGATTCCTGAAGCAATCCGTAAGGGAACAGAGGATGCTAAGAAGAGCTTAGTTGAAGTACCTATTAATGATAATGGAAGTATTCCACATGACTGGACAGGTAAATTCGGTAGTGCATCCGTATTACTTAAAGAGTCACCAGAAGGTACAGGTATTATCGCAGGTGGTCCTGCACGTAAGGTGCTTGAGCTTGCAGGTTATAAGAATATCCGTACAAAGTCTTTAGGTTCAAACAATAAGCAGAACGTTGTACTTGCTACAATTGATGGACTTAAAAACTTAAAGACACCTGAGGAAGTTGCAAGACTTCGCGGTAAGTCAGTTTCTGAGATTTTAGGTTAATTGATAAGGAGGATTTACAAAATGGCAGATAAAGTTAAAGTTACTTTAGTAAAGTCTCCTATCGGAGCTATTCCAAAACATAAGAGAACATTAGAAGCATTGGGACTTAGAAAGCTTCATCATACAGTAGAGCTTCCTAACAATGCAGCAACTAAGGGAATGACTGATCAGGTAAGACATTTAGTAAAGGTAGAAGAGATTTAATATAATATCAGATAAGGAGGTGTGCGTTCATGAATTTATCTACATTAAAGCCGGCAGAGGGTTCTAAGCACAGCGATAACTTCAGACGTGGCCGTGGTCACGGTTCAGGCAATGGTAAGACTGCAGGTAAGGGTCATAAGGGACAGAAGGCTCGTTCAGGAGCAACAAGACCTGGTTTCGAAGGTGGTCAGATGCCATTATACAGACGAGTTCCTAAGAGAGGATTTACTTGTCGTAATTCTAAGGAAATCGTTGCTATCAACATTTCTGCACTCAATGCTTTTGATGATGGCGCTGAGGTATCAGTAGATACATTATTAGGAGCAGGAATAGTAAGCAATCCAAAAGACGGTGTTAAGATCTTAGGAAATGGCGAACTTACTAAGAAGCTTACAGTTAAAGCTAATGCATTTTCTGCATCAGCAAAGGAAAAGATTGAGGCGCTTGGTGGAAAAGCAGAGGTGATGTAATATGTTCAAAACCTTAGTAAATGCGTTTAAAGTTGAACATATAAGAAAGAGATTATTCTACACCTTTTGGATACTTGTTATCGTACGTCTGGGCTGCCAGATACCGATTCCCGGTATCGATGTAGCTCAGGTAAAGGCGTACCTTGAAAGTGTTGTAGGTAGTTCTTTCAGTTTTATTGATTCATTTACCGGAGGTTCATTCCTTTCTATGTCAGTGTTTGCACTTTCTGTAACACCATACATCACATCTTCAATTATTATGCAGCTCCTCACTATTGCGATTCCTGCACTCGAGGAGATGAACAGGGACGGCGAAGATGGCAGAAAGAAAATGAATCAGATTACTCGTTGTGTATCTATACTGCTTGCGGTAATAGAGAGTGCCGGTCTTTCAATCGGTTTTTCAAGACAGGGCGCACTTGGAGATGCGGGAGTATTTGCCATTATTACTGTAATTGTTACACTTACAGCAGGAAGCTGCATTATTATGTGGCTTGGTGAAAGGATATCCGATAAGGGTATCGGCAATGGTATATCAATAATACTTTTGATCAACATTGTATCTCGTATGCCAAATGACTTTTCAAATCTTTACACGATGTTTGTAAAGAACAAGGATTTGGTACAGGCAATCATCGCTATTGCAATAATAGTATTTGTTGTTATCGGTACAACAATACTTGTAATAATACTTCAGGATGCTGAACGTCGCATACCTGTTCAGTACTCTAAGAAGATGCAGGGTAGAAAGATGGCTGGAGGACAGTCAAGCTACATCCCTCTTAAAGTTAATACAGCAGGAGTTATCCCGATTATCTTTGCTGCATCGCTTTTATCAGTACCTTCAATTATGATTAATTTATTTAATATTCAGGTTGGTACTACAGCAAGCAAGATTCTTCAGGGACTTAACCAGAATTACTGGTTCAACCGTGAATATCCATGGGCATCAGTTGGATTGATCATTTACATCCTGCTTAATATTATCTTTGCTTACTTCTATACATCGATTACATTTAATCCGATGGAAGTTGCTAATAATATGAAGAAGAGTGGCGGATTTATTCCGGGTATCAGACCTGGTAAGCCAACTCAGGAGTATCTTAATAAGATTCTTAACTACATTGTTTTGATCGGTGTAATTGGACTTTTGATAGTTGCTCTTATTCCGATATTCTTCAACGGAATGTTTAATGCAGATGTATCGTTTGGTGGTACTTCACTTATCATTATAGTTGGAGTAATTCTTGAGACAATGAAGCAGTTAGAGTCTCAGATGCTTGTTAGAAACTATTCTGGTTTCTTGAATAATTAAATTTTTTTACAAAGTACGCTACATGTGTGTGAGTCAGTTCTTTGAATAAGACACTCTTTCGCTCCGTTGCAGGCGTAGCGGTACTAAATTCGCTAACATTACATGTGAGCTCATTAAGTACCGACGGTTGCAAAGGGTCTTTTTAAAAAACTGACATCACACTATGTAGCTGTTTGTGGTTATATACAAACAAATATAGTTTGGAGTATTTAGTAGACCTAAATTGATTTTAATTCAAATTCATAATTGCAATTATTAATAAAAAGAGAGAAGAAGGAGGTAAGTAAGTATGAAGATTATCATGTTAGGTGCACCGGGTGCAGGTAAGGGAACACAGGCGAAGATGATTGCATCTAAGTACGGAATTCCACACATTTCAACAGGTGATATTTTTCGTGCAAACATCAAGAACGGCACAGAACTTGGCGCTAAGGCTAAACAGTACATGGACAAGGGTGAGTTAGTTCCTGATGAGCTAGTTGTTGATCTTGTCATCGATAGATTCAAAGAGCCTGATTGTGAGAAGGGTTACGTTCTTGATGGTTTCCCGAGAACTATTCCGCAGGCTGAGGCTCTTGATAAGGCACTTACAGAAATCGGTGAGAATGTTGATTATGCAATCAATGTAGAAGTTCCTGATGAGAATATCATTAACAGAATGGGCGGAAGACGCGCATGTGTAGGTTGTGGAGCTACATATCATGTAGTATATAGTCCAACTAAAGTAGAGGGTAAATGTGATACCTGTGGAGGAGATCTTATCATTCGTGATGACGATAAGCCTGAGACAGTTAAAAACAGACTTTCAGTTTATCATGACCAGACACAGCCGTTAATTGATTACTATACCAAGAAGGGTATAATCAAGGAAGTTGACGGAACAGTGGATATGAACGATGTATTTAAGGCTATTACAGATATTTTAGGTGAATAAAAAATGGCAGTTTCAATTAAATCAAAATCAGAGATTGAACTCATGCGAGAAGCAGGAAGAATACTTGCGATTACACATGAGGAAATGAGAAAACAGATTCGTCCGGGTATGTCAACATATGACATTAATAAAATCGGCGAAGAAGTAATCAGAAGTTACGGATGTATACCGTCTTTTCTTAATTATAACGGATATCCGGCATCAATATGTGTATCAGTAAATGATGAAGTGGTACATGGTATTCCGAGTAAAGAGAGAATTATTCAGGATGGCGATATCGTCAGTCTTGATGCTGGAGTCATTTATAAGGGATATCATTCAGATTCGGCAAGAACCTGGGTAATGCCGGGGGCATCGGAAGAAGTTAAGCAATTAGTTAAAGTTACAAAGGAAAGCTTCTTTAAAGGAATTGAACAGGCAAGACCGGGTAATCATATTTCAGATATCGCAAGAGCTATACAGGAATATTGTGAGAGCTTTGGATACGGAGTTGTTCGTGATCTTGTAGGTCATGGTATCGGTACAAAGCTACATGAAGAACCGGAGGTCCCAAATTTCGTTGGAAAAAGAAGAGGCACTAAGTTATGTGCCGGAATGACCATTGCTGTTGAACCGATGATTGCTATGGGAACATATGAGGTGTATTGGGAAGACGATGACTGGACAGTTGTTACAGAAGATAATCTTCCGGCATCGCACTATGAAAATACCATTCTGATTACAGAGAATGGTCCCGAGATTCTATCACAGGCTCCGGGAATTGAATTATAGAATTAGAGTTTGTGGATGAAAGCCTGATAAGAAGCTTTCATCCGCAATACCGAATTTAATCCATTTATAATATTAAGGAGGACGAATACATGTCTAAAGCAGATGTAATTGAAATTGAGGGAACGGTAGTTGAGAAATTACCTAACGCTATGTTTAAGGTTGTATTAGAAAATGGCCATGAAGTATTGGCACATATCAGTGGAAAATTGAGAATGAATTATATCAAAATATTACCCGGAGATAAAGTAACATTGGAGTTATCACCATATGATCTTACAAAGGGAAGAATTAAATGGAGAGAAAAATAAAATAAATTCTAAATTTTACTTGCATTAAATTGACGATGATGGTAAAATAGTTCTTCGCAATGGACTTTTTTCGAAAGGAGAGTATTTTAATGAAGGTTAGAGCATCAGTTAAACCAATTTGCGACAAGTGCAAAGTCATTAAAAGAAAAGGCAGTATCAGAGTAATCTGCGAAAACCCGAAGCACAAACAGAGACAGGGATAGATGATAGCCCATCTGGTAATCCATGTTTAGTTTGTTAACCAAAGTAACATCGTATTCCCGATGTGAAGTTCCTTCTATAATAACTGATCTTTATTATGGAAGATGAAGATATGTTGACGATAGTTGACATTTAATATGAAAGCGGCTGTATATACAAGTGTCATGAGCTTGTATAACATAACAATAGAGCAGGTATAGGCATGTGCCATCTACACATTGCGTATCATCTGTAGTTTACATTCCTAAGGGCTGGTATACATTTCACCTCTATTGATACCCGATAGAGATATCAGAGCTTGAGAGTGTATAAGAACATTTTGAGTTCTTATAAGGAATATAGGGTATGTGTTCCTGATGAATAAGATATTAATTACAAAGATTATTTAATGGAGGTAGCAGTCAGTATGGCTCGTATTTCAGGTGTAGATTTACCAAGAGAAAAGCGTATCGAGATTGGACTTACTTATATCTATGGTATAGGTCTTCCTTCATCTCAGCGTATATTAAAAGAAGCTAATGTTAATCCTGATACTCGCGTTCGTGATCTCACAGACGACGAGGTTAAGAGAATCAGCGAAATAATCAATGAGACTCAGATGGTAGAAGGTGATCTTCGTAGAGAGATCGCACTTAATATCAAGCGTCTTCAGGAAATTGGTTGTTATCGTGGAATTCGTCATAGAAAAGGTTTGCCGGTTCGTGGTCAGAAGACTAAGACCAATGCTAGAACACGTAAGGGTCCTAAGAGAACAGTAGCAAACAAGAAGAAATAATCAGGAGGTTAAGTTATAATGGCTAAAGTTACAAAGAAAGTGACAAAGAAGCGTGTTAAGAAGAACGTAGAACACGGTCAGGCACATATTCAGTCATCTTTTAATAATACAATTGTTACATTAACCGACAATGAAGGTAATGCACTTTCATGGGCTAGTGCAGGAGAGCTTGGTTTCAAGGGTTCTAAGAAGTCAACTCCATATGCAGCTCAGATGGCAGCAGAGACTGCAACAAAGGCAGCATTGATTCATGGTCTTAAGAAGGTAGACGTTATGGTTAAGGGTCCGGGTTCAGGTCGTGAGGCTGCAATCCGTGCACTTCAGGCAGCAGGTCTTGAGGTATTAAGTATCCGTGACGTAACACCTGTTCCACACAACGGATGTCGTCCACCAAAGCGTAGAAGAGTGTAATAGGAGGTAGAATAAGATGGCAGTAGATAGAACACCGGTTCTTAAGAGATGCAGATCTTTAGGTATGGAGCCACAGGTTCTTGGCGTAGATAAAAAGTCAAACAGACAGTTGGTTCGTTCAAGCAGAAAGATGAGCGAATATGGATTACAGCTTCGTGAGAAGCAGAAAGCAAAATTCATTTACGGAGTATTAGAGAAACCATTCCGTAATCTCTATGCAACAGCAGAGAGAATGAAAGGACTTACAGGTCCAAACCTTATGATTCTTTTAGAGTCACGTCTTGATAACGTTGTTTTCCGTATGGGATTTGCAAGAACACGTAGAGAGGCTAGACAGGTAGTAGGACATAAGCACGTTTTAGTTAATGGTAAATGCGTTAACATTCCTTCATATAGAATCAAAGCCGGAGATAAGATTGAGATTCGCGAGAAGAGCAAATCTTTACAGAGATATAAGGATATCTTAGAGGTAACAGGCGGAAGATTAGTTCCAGCTTGGATAGACGTAGATCAGGAAAACTTAAGTGGTACAGTAACAGAATTACCACTTAGAGAGCAGATTGATGTTCCTGTAAACGAGACACTTATCGTCGAGTTATATTCTAAGTAAGAATCGATATATATTTGGCAATACACATATTGGAAAAACACAGTATATACAAACCTGTTTTGTATTTATACTGTGGGTTTACAATATGTATTGTGCGTTTAAGCACAAGTGTGAGGAGATGAATTTGAATCGGTTTGTATTGTTGAAATATTTATAAAATTAATGGGAGGTTCGTAAAACGTGTTTGAATTTGAAAAACCAAGAATAGAGATTAAAGAAATCTCAGAAGACAACAGATACGGTCAATTTGTAGTAGAACCTTTAGAGCGTGGATACGGTACAACACTTGGTAACTCTTTAAGAAGAATTATGTTATCATCATTACCGGGTTCCGCTGTAAGTTATGTCAAGATTAAGGGTGTATTGCATGAGTTCTCGTCAATCCCGGGAGTTAAGGAAGATGTTACAGAGATAGTTATGAATATTAAAGAATTAGCTATCAAGAATAACAGTCCTTCGAATGAACCAAAACAGGCATATATCGAGTATGTTGGAGAAGGCGTTGTAACAGCTGCAGATATTCATGTTGACAGTGATATAGAGATTTTGAATCCTGATCTTGTAATTGCAACACTTTCAGGATCAGAAGCAAGATTAGATATGGAATTAACAATAACCAAAGGAAGAGGTTATGTGGGTTCCGACAAGAATAAAAAAGAAGATACATCTATCGATGTGATAGCTGTAGATTCTATTTATACACCTGTTGAGCGTGTTAATCTTACTGTTACCGACACTCGTGTTGGTCAGACAACAGATTATGATAAGCTTACATTGGATGTATATACTAATGGAACACTTGCACCGGACGAGGCAGTCAGCCTTGCAGCAAAAGTTCTCTCGGAGCATTTGAATCTCTTCATCGACCTTTCTGAGAATGCAAAATCTGCAGAAGTTATGGTTGAGAAGGAAGATAACGAGAAAGAGAAAGTTCTTGAGATGAATATCGATGAGTTAGAACTTTCAGTTCGTTCATTTAATTGCTTGAAGCGTGCAGGTATTAATACAGTTGAGGAGCTTACAAGCAAGACAACTGAGGATATGATGAAGGTTCGTAACCTGGGAAGAAAGTCACTTGATGAAGTGCTTAACAAGTTGAAAGAACTTGGATTATCCCTTAACAACGGTGAAGATTAATTAATAAAAAATAAGAAAGAACACTTAAGCTGAAGGATGATAAGCACGAAATATACTTATTCATGCGATGCGATAAAGCTCTGTGATACAGAGGTGGCATCGAAGTAGGCAAAGTGAAGGAGGACATTACATTATGGCAATGTATAGAAAGCTTGGAAAGAAGCAGGCACAGAGAAAAGCATTACTTCGTAATCAGGTAACACAGTTATTATACAATGGTAAGATTACAACAACTGAGGCGAGAGCTAAGGAAGTTCGTAAGATTGCTGAGAGTCTTATTACAATGGCAGTTAAAGAGAAAGATAACTTCGAAGAAGTAACTGTAACTGCTAAGGTTGCTCAGAAAGATAAAGATGGTAAGAGAGTTAAAGAAGTTGTAGATGGTAAGAAAGTTACTGTATATGACGAAGTTGAGAAAACAGTTAAGAAGGATAAGCCTTCTAAACTTCATGCAAGAAGACAGATGCTCAAGGTTCTCTATCCTGTAGTAGAGGTTCCTACTGAAGTTGCAGGAAAGAAGAGAGGAACTAAGAAAGTTGACCTTACAGAGAAATTATTCGATGAGTATGGTCCTAAGTATGCAGGACGTAATGGTGGTTACACAAGAATCGTAAAGATTGGACCTCGTAAGGGTGACGCTGCAATGGAAGTTATACTTGAGTTAGTATAATGTGCTTGCAATAATTATAAATAAAGTTTATTATAAGGCGGAGGCTGTTTTGTCTCCGTCTTGTTTTTTTTAGCAGGTTTTTTAAAATAGGTATTTATGAAACTCAATGAATAATGAATTGAGTAAGGCATCTACCTATAATTTCGAAAGGTATATATATATGGCATTCATAGATATTAAGAATCTTGTATTTGAATATTTCAGACGTGATGATGAGGGAAATGTCGAGGAGATGGTTGAAGCTCTTTCTGATATATCTATTGATATAGAACAGGGAGATTTTATAGCAATAGTAGGGAAAAATGGTTCGGGCAAATCTACACTTGCAAAACAGATAAATGCACTGCTTACTCCAAGTGAGGGGGCAGTTATTGTTGATGGTATGGACACTGAAAACGAGGAATTAAGATTGTCAATTCGTAAGACTGCAGGTATGGTATTTCAGAATCCGGATAATCAGATCATTGGAAGTATGGTTGAGGAGGATGTCGCATTTGGACCTGAAAACCTTGGTTTTTCAAAAGAAAAAATCTGGAATCAGGTGGATGTCGCATTAAACATGGCAGAAATTCAGGAATATAGAAAAAATAATCCAAACAACCTTTCGGGAGGCCAGAAACAGAGGGTTGCAATAGCGGGAGTATTGGCTATGGAACCGAAATGTATAATATTTGATGAATCTACAGCAATGCTTGACCCGGGAAGTCGTAAGCGTATATTAAAAACAGCAAAGCTACTCAACAAAGAAAAAGGTATAACGATTATATGGATAACTCATCATATGAATGAGGTTATTGAAGCTGATAAAGTTTTTGTGATGAAACAGGGAAAACTTGTGTTACAGGGAACACCAAAGCAAATTTTTGAAGAAGAAAACGTGATATATGATTGTGGACTGATGCTGCCAGTGCTATATCAATATATAAAATTCTTGAGTGGACAGGGTCTTCTGAGTAAAGAAGATGTTTATGATATTGAAAGTGACGAGGATCTTATAGATTTTTTGGTTAATAAATACGGAATAAATGGAACCAAAACAGCTAAAGTTGGAGCTGTCAAAGCAGATAGTAAGAATAATAATGACATGGATGCGATAATCCAACATAGGGATTACAATCCTGCGGAAGGTCTGTTGTTGGATAATGTAAGTTATATATATAACAAAGGTTTTGCAGGAGAAATTAAGGCGCTTAATAATGTCAATCTTCATATTGGAAATGGAGAGTTTGTTGCGGTTATAGGTAGTACAGGCTCAGGAAAGTCTACACTGATGCAGCATTTAAACGGACTATTATTTCCTGATGATGGAAATGTGTATTATAAAGGAAAAGATGTTGCAGACAAGGATTTTCCGTTAAAAAAACTAAGACAGAAAGTTGGACTGGTATTTCAGTATCCCGAATATCAGCTTTTTGCAGAGACAGTTGAGCAGGATGTAGCATTTGGCCCATTAAACATGGATATATCAAAGGTTGAGGCAAATAAACGTGCGTACAGTGCTATAGAGGCTGTTGGCCTTCCCGATACAATATATGACGCAGCACCGCTATCTCTTTCGGGAGGTCAGAAAAGAAGAGTGGCAATAGCGGGAGTTTTGGCGATGGGACCGGAATATCTGGTGTTGGATGAACCGACTGCAGGACTTGATCCTGTTTCCGCAAAACAACTGCTTGATATGTTGAAACATTTACAGATAGAACAGAAAATTACTATCGTAATGGTGTCACATTCAATGGAAGAGGTATCGGAGTATGCTGACAGGATTGTGTTCTTAAAGCATGGAGAAGTTATAATTGATGGAGAATCCTCCTATGTATATTCTTCGGATTTATTGCCAAAAAGCTATTACTCTAATCTGCCGTTAGGCGTTAAAATACTGCGCAGACTAAAGGAGGCAGGTGTTGATGTGGATATATCAAAGCATAAAAAAGAGGATGTCTTTATGGAATTATGTGGCATAGCTTAATAAATGACATAAAAGATTTTTAGAACAGGTATAGTAGGATGAAAGATATAACGATTGGAAAATATTATAGTGTAGATTCTCTTATACATAGATTAGATCCACGGGTAAAGCTGGTTGTGACATTGATATATGTCATCAGTCTCCTGTTTATGAGAAATGCGTATATGTATCTGGTTGCGGCTGTTGTACTTATGATATATATCAAATTGTCAAACGTCCCCATAATCTATATTGTAAAAGGTACGAAAGGGATAATAGTTTTTTTGCTGTTTACAGTCATTCTTCAGATACTTACCGTTAAAGGTGCGGATGTTTTGTTTAAATGGAAATTTATAAGTATAACCAGGACAGGTGTATATTCAGGAGTCTTTCTGTTTGTGAGACTTATATTGATAATAGTAGGATCTTCCATGATGACATATACAACTACTCCAAACGAGCTTACGGATGGTTTGGAAAAACTGCTCTCATGGATGAAGAAGCTTGGTGTGCCGGTACATGAGATTGCAATGATAATGTCCATAGCACTTAGATTTATACCGCTGCTTTCTTCAGAACTTGACAGGATTATGAAAGCGCAGACTGCAAGAGGAATAGATTTTAGTGAAGGAAATATTTTTGAACGTCTTAAAAAGCTGTTGCCGATAATTATTCCGCTTTTTGTATCGGCTATTAGGAGGAGTAACGAGCTTGCCCTTGCAATGGATGCCAGATGCTATCATGGCGGTGAAGGAAGAACTAAGATGAAGCCGTTGCAGTATAGTCGAAGAGATTATATTGCCTATATAATATTGTTGCTTTATCTGGTATTTTTAATATTGTTGAAGAAAATGTTACATCTAAGCGTATTAAGTGGTGTATAACAGGAAATAATAATTAACCGGAATAGGGAGATGGAAATGAAACGTATCAGACTGACAGTTGCATACGATGGAACGAATTACTGTGGATGGCAGATTCAGAAAAACGGAATTACGGTAGAAGAAGTGCTTAATCAGACACTTAGCAAATTCTTTAAACAGGAAATTGTGGTGATAGGGGCAAGTCGTACAGATTCCGGAGTTCATGCTTTGGGAAATGTGGCGGTTTTTGACGCAGAGGTTACAATGCCTCCGGAGAAGATTTCTTATGCCATCAATAACCTTTTGCCGGACGATATAAGGATTCAGAAGTCTGAGGAAGTTGCCGCAGATTTTCATCCCAGATACTGTGACACCAGAAAGACGTATGAATACAAGATATATAATGCACAGTTCCCTGATCCTACGGTCAGACTGTACTCGCATTTTGTCTATTTTCATTTAGATGAGGAGAAAATGCAGCAGGGAGCGAATTATCTCGTAGGAGAACATGATTTCAAAAGCTTCTGCACACCGAAAGAGGATGTAGAGAACACTGTAAGAACGATATATTTTATAAATGTAATCCGCGAGGGGAATATGGTAAAAATTAATATCAACGGAAACGGTTTTTTATATAATATGGTGCGAATAATTGTAGGCTCACTGCTTAAGGTCGGAATGGGAATGATTCCTCCTGAGGAGATTAAGAATATTCTTGAAGCCAAGGACAGGGCTAGAGCAGGGCATAAGGCGGCAGCGTGCGGGCTTACGTTGTTACATATTGATTATCTTGAAGAACAAAATGAGTGAGTAGTGAGTAGATCATACGGAATGGCTGATGTTTTTGTATTTTAAATTACAGCTATGAAGGAACAATATAGTTGCGTCATAATTACATGGAGGAAGGTACATGCAAAAAGCGAAAGGTGTGACTGTAGTACAGGGCAGCGTAACGGGCAGGTTAGTAGTATATAAAGCAAATCAATATTTGATTGATGAAAATGAAATACTGGATATAGATGCTGAAGTTGAAAGATTTGAAAGTGCGCTTAGTAAGACAGTGAATGATCAGAATGAGATATTTGAGGAAATGAGCATGAGTGAACCTGCCAAAGAGTGTGCGGATATTTTTAAAGCACATGCAATGATTTTGCAGGATGAGTTTCTTCGTGGTCGGATGATTGAAATGATAAGGGAACAGAAGAAATCGGCAGAATTTGCGGTTGAGACGGTGCTTAATAGTCAGGCGCAGATGTTTGAACAGATGGATGACGCATATATGCAGGCAAGAGCGGCAGATATCTATGATGTAAAACAGGAAGTATTGAATGTGATGTGTGGTTCAAATGAGCAATCCTATGAGGGAACAGAACCAATGATAATATTGGCAGAAGACCTCACTCCATCGGAACTGGTCAGATTGAACAAGATACAGATTGCAGGAATAATTACAACAAAAGGGAGTGCTGACAGTCATATGGCAATTCTTGCAAAGAGCATGAATATTCCAACTATCATTATGTGTGATGATATTGTTAATAAATGGGCGGGGAAGATTGCATTTATAGACGGGAATGAATCAAGTGTATTTGTGGAGATGCAAGAGTACATTTAGTTAACTGTAATAATTTTAGAACATGATTAACAGAATCACAGAACGGATAACTTGTGTTTTGTTATATAAGAATAATACATCGTATATGCTAGAAACGGATATGCAAAGAAGGTTAGTGTGACCGTTAAATGATATGAGTTTGCAGAATTTGAATACTGAAAAAAGTAATGAATATCCGGTATCGACTAATGAGTTATAGGCTTGTAAGTCGGTATCGGATATTTAATTATTGTTGGAAAAAACAATCCGTAAATTGGTGAAAAATTAATTGTAGTTATAAAAAATTGTTTTTCTTAAAAAAATCCGTTGACATGGATTTTCATTTATAATATAATACTTACTTGTGACGATAGGAAAAGACTGCCCTGACGCCAATAAGCCCCGGTGTTTTGGTAGTTTTGAGTCATCTGACTATATCGCTTTCCAACATCATATTTATGTATGCCTTAAGTGGCGATATGATGAGATGTAAGAGGATGATAATAGATATTGTCAGAGAATATAAGTATAAGACATGTTTGTAATTATAATATTTATGTGCTGTTTCGGACATTGCAGTGCAGAAGATATGAAAGTGATTACAGAAACGGAATGTCTTAGTTGTATAGGCACAGTTATGTGCAACTGACAGAAACATTTGATTATAATTTAAGGAGGAATACCATGAAGAGTTATATGGCAAGCCCATCGACAATCGAGAGACAGTGGTATGTAGTTGACGCTACAGGACATACATTAGGACGTTTGGCATCTGAGGTTGCAAGCGTATTGAGAGGTAAGAATAAGCCAACATTCACACCTCACATTGATACAGGTGATTATGTAGTTATTATTAATGCAGATAAGATCAAAGTAACAGGTAAGAAGTTAGATCAGAAGATTTACTACAATTATTCAGGTTATGTAGGCGGAATGAAAGAGACAACTCTTAAAGATATGTTAGCAAAGAAGCCTGAGGAAGTTCTTCGTAGAGCTGTTAAGGGAATGTTACCAAAGGGACCTTTGGGACGTCAGATGATCACAAAGCTTCATGTATATGCAGGCCCTGATCATCAGCAGCAGGCACAGCAGCCTAAAGAGTTAGAGATTAAGTATTAATGAAGGAGGACAAAGTAGTGGCTAAATCAGCAAGATATTACGGAACAGGTAGAAGAAAAAGCAGTGTTGCAAGAGTATACTTAACACCTGGTACAGGTAAGATTACAATCAATAAGAAAGATATGGAAGATTACTTTGGACTTGATACATTAAAGCTCATCGTTAATCAGCCATTCGTTGTTACTAATACAGTAGGAAAGTTCGATGTACTTGTTAATGTTCGCGGTGGTGGATATACAGGACAGGCAGGAGCTATCCGTCATGGTATTTCAAGAGCATTATTAGAGGCAGATGCTGAGAATCGTCCTTCACTTAAGAAGGCAGGTTACCTCACACGTGATTCACGTATGAAGGAAAGAAAGAAACCTGGTTTAAAAGCAGCTCGTCGTGCTCCACAGTTCTCAAAGAGATAATCAATCTGCTATTGCAGATTTCAAAGGCTCGGTACGAAAGTACCGGGTCTTTTTTGTATACCGAAAGCTTTCAAAACAATCGAGGAATGGTGGGACAAAACTAAGAAGTCTGAGATAGCTGAAGCTAAAACGAGCATTGATTTAAAATATTAATGTACCCTAATTGGAATAATATTCAGATAATGCCTCTTGACAATATATAAGAAAAGGGGTATTATTTACGACATAGACCGACAGTCAGTCGGTAATAATTAATGTAGGTGATGAAGATTATATGAGAGTTGTAAAAGAAGCAATCGAAAGACGTAATGAGATCCTTGATGCTGCAGAGGAGCTCTTTGTAACAAAAGGATATGACAAGACGAGTACGAATGATATCCTGGACAGAGTAGGAATTGCAAGAGGGACGTTGTATTATCACTTTAAGTCCAAGGAAGAGATTCTTAATGCGATGATAGAAAGAATCAATGATTCTCTTATCGCCAAGGCTAAGATGATAGCAGCAGATACATCTGTTCCGGTAATCGACAGGCTTGTCATGACAATAGCATCGCTTAATGTAGAGACTGATATAGGGCATGAGATCATAGGTGAGGTTCATAAGCCGCAGAATGCACTTATGCATCAGAAGATGCAGGAAAATCTGACATCCAAGATGGTTCCGATATTGCTTGAACTTGCAGAAGAAGGAGTCAGGCAGGGATTATTCAGCATGAAATATCCGGCTGAAACAATTGAAATGCTTTTTTTATATTCAAGCATTGCTTTTGACGACTATCATGAAAAGGATTCTTCGTCTATGGAAAAGAAGATTACTGCGTTTTTATATAATACAGAAAAGCTTTTAGGCGCCAGGGAAGGAAGTCTCCAGAAAGTAATGAGAAAGTTGTTTAAATAAAACAGAGATTGTAAGTAAAGGGAAACCTTATATTCAGGAAGGTTGGATGAAGGTTTCCTTTTAAAAGACAGTTCAACCGACAGGCAGACGGTCGAACGAACAAGGCAATTGACTAGTTAATATTTTAGGTAATTGCGAAACTCTATGAATTGTGAATTGCGTTGTGTATGTTATACAAATTCCATAAGCACGGTGCTTTCGAGCCGCCGTAGTACCGCTGCGTGCGACGAGCAGCGAGAGCGTGCCTGCGTTGGATTGTATAACATGCACAAAAGCAAAACAAAGAAATAGCGTTTCGCAAACGCCTAAGTAAATATTTTTTTGAAAGGAGAATGTGTCATGAAAAATGAATCGGGTTTTTCAAAATTCATAGTACTATGGTTCGGTGATCTCATATCCCAGATAGGAGGTGGGCTTACGAGCTTTGGACTGGGAGTATATATATACAATAAAACCGGCAGTGCTGCACAAATGGCTCTTATAACTTTACTTGGATTTCTTCCGACACTGGTTTTGTCGGTACCTGCAGGGGTTCTTGCCGATATGTACGACAGAAGAAAGCTGATGATGATCGGCGACGGCTGTTCCGCTCTGGGAATTCTGTATATACTGTTAAGTATGCTGAAGGGTGATGCTTCGTTTTTTCAGATATGTATCGGAGTTTTGATAAGCTCTGTATTCTCGTCTCTTCTGGAGCCCTCTTACAGAGCAACTGTTACGGATATTTTGTCGGAAGAAGAGTTTACCAAAGCAAGCGGTCTGGTCTCTATTTCGGGCAGCGCCAGATATCTGGTTTCTCCGGTAATCGCGGGATTTCTGCTTGGACTGTATGACATAAAGCTTCTTCTTGTTTTGGATATATGTACATTTTTTGTGACGTTTGCCACTACCGCGTTTGTAAAAAAGAGTATCGTTACACCGGAAAAAGCAAAGGGAGAAAGCTTTGTTCGCAGTCTGTCGGAGGGGTGGAGCGAGGTATATTCCCGAAAAGGGGTTATGCAGCTAATCATGATATCTTCTCTTTTATCCATGTTCATAGGAGTGATACAGATTTTGTCAGAGCCTCTTATTTTATCCTTTACAGATGCAAAAACTCTGGGGATATCCGAAACTGTCTGTGCATTAGGAATGCTTTTTACAGCATTGCTTACCGGAATTTTCGGGATTAAAAAGAATCAGAGCAGAGTACTTTCCGTGTCGCTTATGATGGCCGGGGTTTTTATGATTCTGTTTTCATTGACTGAAAATGTGATGATAATATGCACGTTTGGCTTTCTGTTTTTCGCAATGCTTCCTCTGGCGAATTCATGCCTTGATTATCTTGCGCGAACTAATATACCAAATGAGATGCAGGGACGTGTTTGGGGATTTATAGGATTTATATCCCAACTGGGATATATTCCCGCATATGCGTTATCCGGGGTACTGGCGGACGGAATAGGAAGTGCATTTGACATCGGAGTCGGAAGAGGATCGGCATGTGTCATAGCAGTATCGGGAATACTTCTTATAGCAGGATCGCTTGGCTTTCTATTTTCCGACAGAATCAGAAGTCTGGAATGGGGAAGTGATCTGAACCTGACCTAGGGGGACAAGACGTTTTTTATTGCATTTATTAGTACAAAGTGCTATCATAAAAATACCTATACATTACAAGACTAATTTAGGAGAAAATAATCAGTGAACGAAGAGATTACCAGCCGTATTAAGGCATTAAAAAAAGAAAAAGACGTGGTTTTACTTGCCCATTATTATGTTGATGGTGCAGTTCAGGAGATAGCGGATTACGTGGGTGATTCATTCTACCTGGCGAAGGTCGCAACTAAGGTAAAAGAGTCCAATATACTTTTTGCCGGTGTATCATTTATGGGAGAGAGTGCTAAGTTACTTAATCCGTCCAAGAAAGTTGTAATGGTTGATGCAAGTGCTGACTGTCCTATGGCACATATGGTGACAAAGGAGAAGATTGCACAGGTTAGAGCGGAATATGATGATCTTGCAGTAGTCTGTTATGTGAATTCGACTGCAGAGATTAAATCTGTATCGGATGTTTGTGTTACTTCGTCAAATGCTCTTGATGTTGTGCGTAATACAAAGGCGAAGAATATATTCTTTGTGCCGGATAATAATCTTGGAAGATATATAGCTACTAAGCTTCCCGAGAAGAATTTCATTTTCAATGATGGATTCTGTCATGTACACAAAAGCATTGTTAAGGAAGATGTACTTAAGGCAAAGGAAGCACGTCCGGGTGCGGAAGTTCTCACACATCCTGAGTGTACAATGGATGTATTAGAGGTATCCGATTTTATTGGCAGTACTTCTGAGATAATTGACTATGCAACGGCAAGTGACAAGAAGGAATTCATCATTTGTACCGAGATGGGAGTTTTCTTTGAGCTCATGCAGAAGAATCCGGATAAGAAATTCTATTCAGTAGGACACAGACAGTTTTGTCCTAACATGAAGCTTGTAACAATAGACAAAGTACTTAATGTTTTAGAGACAATGGAACCTGAGGTTATTCTTCCTGATGATGTTATGGAGACAGCTAAGAAACCTTTGGAATTAATGTTGGAGCTTGCAAAGTAATTAAACGATGTTACTGTGAGACTTGCTTTATTTTGAAGCAAGTCTCATTCTCCATTTGGTGGCTTCGTCTTTATATCTTGTGGCGACATCCATCAATTCGTTATATTGAATTTTAGCACTTTCAATCTGGGCATTTCTGATTGAGAGTTCTTTTTTTATATTCTCAATTTGAGAGTCTCTGCCGACAAGTTCTGTTTTTGTAGTTTCGAGACATATGTCCTTATTTACGATTTCATTTTTCATAGCTTCAATCTGCATGTCTTTGTTGGCAATCTCCGTTTTCATAGTTTTAATAAGTGTATTTGTATCTGCAAGTTTCTCTTCTATCTGCTTAATCTGTGCATCTTTAGTTTTTAGAACATTCTGCGTATCGGGACAATATGAAATGATACTAAAGTCATCTGCAAATCTTAATAAATGAAACTCACCGTCACAGCATATACAGAGAAGGATGTCAGAACATGTCTTGATGATTGAAATTTGCACAGCAGATGGAAAATTTATATTTAAGTCTGATGTCAATGCATTATTAGACTTTTGGGGGGAGATAACATACTTGATTCGGTATTTGTTTTCACTGGAATCATTGCCGTTTAATACGGTATTGCCGGATTTTTTGATATCATTTACACAATCGCAAAATAATAGAACAAGTCGTTTGTTAATTAAAGTGAGACAAGGACTGAGATATTTATGATTTTCGCAGTTGTCTAATCTGAAAACCGGTTCCTTTAAAGAAGGGATTCTGACGCATAAAGAACCATTGATATCGACATAAGAGTAGTATAGAGCATCGTCTGTCATGACTGCATTTAATGAGGAGGAATAATCCTTTGATAGCAAAATGGGGCGTGAAATTAACTGTCCCTGAATCCTCCTTGTCAACACAGAATCTCCTAAGGTGTAGATTATCTGTTTCGTGTTATTGTTTGTTTTAAAGATATAATCCATTTATTCATAAATATTCTTTTTATTATCTATATGGTAACATTTATTACTTTATGTCATAAAATATTATTAAACAAGTATAAGGAAATTGCATTATGGCAAAGTGTAAATGTTCAAAGAGACCGAAAATTGCCAGTCAGACCGTACAGGGAATTGCACCATGCCAAAACGGATGTTTTGATGTGTGTACTAATCCTATCTGCGCCGACCCGAAGGTACTTTCTATTATGGCGCCCCTGGTATATGATGAGATTGGAATTAACCTGTGTACGAATTTCGATCTGGGTGTGGATGTGGCAACTACATATCCGATGGTGACATGTGCGACTGCAAAAGTAATAAATGCAACCTATACCTATGGTGATGGAAATGTGGTGATTGATTCTTTAGTCGGAAGACCGAATTGTTATAGTGTGACACTTTCTAATATCACTGTGGAATTCGCTGTTAATCTGTATGATGCAAATGGCAGACTGGTCGATACAATTTATCCGACAGCGGTTTATCTGCCTTCTGACACAACAGCTCCGACTTATGATGATGAGACCAATCCGACATCGGTTGAGCTGGAGATATTCGCACCGTATGGATATTCGTATACTGCAGGAGAGACTGCGACTACACCGGTTATCAATTTTATAGGGTATTTGGACAGCAATAATTATTTGCAGCAGGGCTTAAATCTTTATGGTATAGCGAAGATACTTGATTTTGATATAACTGATAGTACAGCTACTGTTGGACTGACTCTTATATTGCAGAGCATGTATTATGCCGGTTACAAGGTTGCAAGTGCGGGCAGAATAGAGACTCCTAAGGGAAGCATCATCTCTCCTGAAAACACAGATTGTATGATGTTTGTGGCAGGTGATCTGCTTGATCTTGCTATCAAACCTTTAGACCTCGGCGCGCCGTTTTACGAAGAAAGATTGAAAAACAGTTGTAATACTCCCGGTTGCGGTAATCAGGCTTGCGACACAGTAGAAACTGTGCCGGGGATAGAAGTTAATTAAATAATAAGACCTCCTGATTAATTAGGGATTCCGCACTGAATAGATGACAGGCGGAATCCTTTTTTGTTGATTTTTTCCATTGTATTTTTTATAAATAGTGATAAACTATACATAATAAAGTTGTATATCATACTTGTGATTTCATTTTACTAATCTTTTTACTGGCATGATTTCTAATGATAAGTATTAATTTAGACACTGTAGTATTATGAAGGAGGTATAATATGCGTAAGAAGTCGCACATTTCGTTGGCGAAACATATTGTCAGTATTTCAGATATCAGTAGCTTTGACAAGCATAAGAAAGCATTCTATATAGGAAGTATTCTTCCAGATTGTAAACCGTCTTTTCTTACACAGCGACATGAGATTTCAGGAACTAAGCATCTTGTTGAGAAACAGATAAACAAGCTTACTAACGGATACAGTCATTTGGGACAGTTATCAACTATGTATTATACGAAACTTGGAGAAGTGCTACATTATGTGGCCGATTATTTTACTTATCCGCACAATAAGGAATATCCGGGAAGCATGAAGGATCACTGTGTGTATGAGGGAGAGCTGAAGCATAGGTTAAGAGCTTATATCAGAAATCTCAATGAGCAGAGTGTTGAGAAATGGAAGGCGCAGATTAAGCTGCACGATATGTCCGGTTTTAACAATGTCGCCGATATTATGAAATATATTGATGAACAACATAGGTATTATATTAAGAGAGGACACCATGATGTTGAACAGGATTGCAAGTACATCGTAGGTGTATGCTCAACTGTTTCGGCTGCTATTCTTCATGTGTGTATGAAGTCGATGCAACCCAAACATCATGTATATGCAAAGGTGCTGCCACATTGAGACGGCACCTTTTTTAATTTGTAAAGAAGAGGTGTACATGCTATAATGACTTGGTAAACGTGCTTTTATATGGAAATGTATTGTAGAAAGGACAGAAAAATGGCAACATTTAAAGATATAGAAGAAGCTGGAGAATATTTTAAGAAGGATAGATTTGCAACCGATAACGGCGTTCGTTTAGACGAGCTTTCTGAGGAAAAAAGTGTATGTAGCTTAATTCTTGACGACAGTCATAAGAATGCAAACGGCGGTATTATGGGGGGCGTTATATTTACACTTGCAGATTTTGCATTTGCAACACTTTCCAATATTGTTCATATGCCGACAGTAGCACAGCAGGTGAGCATTAATTATCTGGGAGCGCCAAAGGGAGATAAACTGGTAGCTACGTCAATGATTAAGAAGAATGGAAGAAGCTCAATAATAATAAATGTTGACGTGGTGGATGACACCGGTCGTGACATCGCTCAATTTATTGGCACAGGTTTTAAATTGTAGTTACATATTTCATTTAATTAGTCTTGAAGGAAGAAAGAATGATTATGTGGTGAGTATAGCGGACAATGGAGAAAAAGCACTGGAGCTATTTGACAGATATGGTGCGCGTTTAATCATTTTAGATATCATGCTTCCGGGGCTCGACGGCTTTGCGGTGTGTTCAAAAATAAGAGAAAATATGCAAAGGAAACGATTATAGAAGGAGATCTTAAGCTAAATACAGTTACAGGTACCCTTTATGTCAAAGACAAGGAGGTTGTCTGCACTACAAAAGAATTTGAACTGTTGAAGTTTATGATTGAGAATAAGGGAGTGACTCTAAAAAAAGAGTATCTGTTTGATACTATCTGGGGTAGTGACAGTGAGTCGGAAATCCAAACCGTTACTGTTCATATTAAGTGGCTTCGCGAAAAGATTGAAAAGGATCCTAAGAAGCCAAAACGTATAATCACTGTTTAGGGAGTTGGATACAGGATTGAATACGAGGTAAGCAGAGAACGTCGATTCTTTCTATCGGGGAAGCAATACCGATGGTATTTCGGGAAACGGTATTGGACTTTTCATAGTAAGACAACTGATGCGAAGAATGGATGGGGAAGTGTTTGCACAGGTGGATGGAGATGTTTTCAAAGTGACAATTGTTGTTCGTAAAGCATAGAAATAAGCAATTTCAAAACTATACTTAAAGTTTTGAGGTTGCTTATTGTTATTTAATGATTATTTAATAAATGAGCCTGTATAGTAAGTATGTAAGTATGAATGAACGCTTACTTAATAACTGGTTAATGGATTTTGGATGGTAAAGTGTGGCAGCTATGATTGCAATTAAAAGCAATTTGTGCTACATTATGGTAAGGTTTGCATTATATGATTTGAAAGAGGTTCGGTTATGTATGAGATGAAGAGAACAGTGACCTATTCCCAGGTGGGCAGTACGCTTTCTATGGATATGGCTGGTATTGTACACTTTCTTCAGGACTGTACGCTTGCTCATTCCGAGAGTATAGGAAAGGGGATATCTCATGTTAAGGAACACAGGAAAGCGTGGTTTTTATCAAGCTGGCAGATAGAGGTTGAACGTTTTCCGGGGTATCAGGAGAATGTGACGGTCAGGACGTGGCCGTATGAATTCAAGAGTATGTACGGATATCGGAATTTTGATATTCTTGATGAAAATGCTAATCCGATTGTTCGAGCTAATTCCATATGGATATTCATGGATATTGAAAGAATGTTGCCAATAAGACCGACAGAGGAGGATATGCGCGGTTACGAGCTTTATAAGGCTATAGAAATGAAATATGCTCCGCGAAAGATTAAGCAACTGGACCCGGAATATCGTATAGCCTACTGCAGTGATACGGATAGTGTTTTGCCCAAGATTAAGGTTAGAAGATCCTTTATTGATTCTAACAATCACGTTAATAACGGACGTTACGTTATGGAAGGGTTAGACCTTATAGAGCAGGACGATATCAGGAAGTTGAGAGTAGATTACAGAAAGGCCGCGATGCTTGGAGATATAATATATCCGTCGATTTATAAGAATGAGTACGTTACGCAGATTGTATTAAATGATGCAGATGACAATCCGTATGTATTATTGGAAGTGGAAAAGGAGTAATAATGATAGAAATAGGAAAATGGCAGACCTTGCAGGTCGTAAGAAGTAAAGATTTTGGTATTTATCTTGCAGAGAATCAGGGCGATGATGACGCGGTTCTTCTGCCTAGAAAATACGTACCCGAAGGTCTCAAAGCAGGAGGCAGTATCGACGTATTTGTCTATCTTGATTCGGAGGACAGACCAATAGCAACAGTTAAGAAGCCTCTTATAACTCTCGGTCAGGTAAGTCGTCTTCGTTGTGCAAGTGTTTCCAAGATTGGTGCATTTATGGACTGGGGACTTGAGAAAGACATCCTTCTTCCTTTTAAAGAGATGCTTGGAAAAGTAAGACAGGACAGAGAATATCTGGTGTATATGTATATGGATAAGAGTAACCGGCCCTGTGTTTCCATGAAACTTTACAAGCATTTGGAAATTGCAAGAGGCTATGAAAAGGGTGCTTCTGTAAAGGGATATATATATGAGATAAATGAAGAGCTTGGTGCTTTCGTTGCTGTTGATGACAAATATCAGGGAATGATTCCAAAGCAGGAGTTGCATAAGAGAGTAAATGTAGGCGATACTATGGATATGCGTGTCACTGAAGTCAGAGAAGATGGAAAGCTTAACCTGTCGATAGCCCAGCTTGCTTATCAGCAAATGGAGGAGGACAGTGAGATGGTATATCAGGCAATCCTGTCTTTTGACGGAGTACTGCCATTTAATGATAAGGCATCTCCGGCACTGATTGAAAGAGAGCTTGGACTTTCAAAGGCGGCATTTAAACGTGCAGTAGGAAGACTGTTAAAAGAGGGTAGAATAGAGATTCACGAGCATTCTATTGTGACAAAGTGATTGCTAATCAATAAAGCTGATCAATGGAATATTAGCCGTAGTTAAAATGTTTGAATTACTACGTCATATACAATAAATAATTAAAAAATGGAGGATTAACAAGATGAAAAATGTAATAAAGACAGACAAGGCACCACAGGCAATAGGACCTTATTCACAGGCAATAGAAGTTAACAACATGGTATATACATCAGGTGTTGTACCAATCGATCCGGCAACAGGAGAAGTGGTTGAGGGAGATATCAAGGTTCAGGCAACAAGAGTTTTTGACAGTATGAAGGCTCTTTTAGAGGCAGCGGGATCATCTTGTGAGGATGTGGTAAAGACCACAGTATTTATCAAGGATATGAATGATTTTGCAGCACTTAACGAAATATATGCAAATTACTTCACAGGTATATTCCCTGCACGCTCATGTGTTGAGGTTGCGAGACTTCCTAAGGATGTACTCATTGAGATGGAAGCAATTGCAATCAAGAAGTAAAAATAATCGTATAAAAAGTTAATTTCCGAAATTATTAATATGGGGCATGTTTATGATGGAACAGAATGAACAAATGACTATTAACTATGACATAAAAGGAAAAAAAGGCATGAAAAGAGCGGGATTGTTCTTTTTCCTGTTGATGATAATTGAGATACCTATGTCGATTGTTGTTAGGAAGGTACAGGATTTATTTCCTGCGGAAAAAGGAACACTGGTTTCTGTACTTGTGACACAGGGATATCTGCTGCTGTCGGCAATTATCTATATGATTGTTACAGGTAAGAGCTTTACAAAAGATCTTAATATTAAAAAATATAAAGTATCATCTTTCTTTTTGTCGCTGGTATTGTTGATGTGCGCTTCTCCGATGGCTAACTGGCTCAATGTGTTAAGCCAGTTTTTCGCAAAAAACCAAACGGGTCAGGCTATATTTGAGATTACGGAAAATGTTCCTGTATGGCTTGGAATTCTGATAATCGGATGTCTTCCCGGCTTTGTAGAGGAGACGATATACAGGGGAATAATGTACACAGCCTTTAGCAAGTATTCTGTTCTTGTGGGAGTAATCGTCAGTGCATTGTCTTTTGGTCTTATGCATCTTAATTTTAACCAGATGCTTTATGCAATTTATCTGGGGACAGTTTTTGCTCTGTTGGTGGAGGCGACAGGTTCATTGCTATCCACTATGATACTTCATATGTTGTTCAACGCCGTTAATACGATGTATCTGTATCTGCTTCCCAAATTGTTTGAGTTTGCCAAACAGTTTGGAGTGTCGGATAGCTGGTTGAATATGGAAGAAATGATGAATAAGACTCCTACGACGATGGAACTTGTCAGCGCGTTGATGGTATTTACTCCGTTGGCAGGGGTTGGTATTGTTTTATCAGTACTTCTGTTGAAAAAAATAGCTCAGATTAACGGAAGAACTCTAACATGGAAAAGTATTAGTGAAAAGAAAGAGGTTTTGGAGAATAAAGAGCCTGTTAATATATGGCTGATTCTGGGATGGATTATCTGCCTGATTTTTTGTGTTATAAACATGCTTTTCTGAGTGCTGGGGTGCTTTAGAGCATGTATGAATATGCATGTTTTTCACTTGCCAAATAATGGGGGTATGGTATAATTAAATTTATGGAGACTTAGTGTTTTTGTCAGTGTTTTTTTGTGGGGAAAAAATATGAAAAAGAATAAGTTCGTGGTTTTAGTTCTACTAGTTATGCTAATGCTTTGTTCATGTTCTGAAAACGAAGTTCCCAAAAAACAGGGATATTCCGTACCTGAATTTGTTCCGCTCACTGAAATAGTAGAGGGGCGTAGCAACATTTATCTTATTACTAAAGTTTTGGACAGCAATTATTGGGATGTTGTCGAAAAAGGGGCAAAAGAAGCAGGGGAAGAATTGGGATGTAACGTTTATTTGAGCGGAACAGATAATGAAATGGATTGGGAGATTCAGGGGAAACTTCTTGATAAGTGTGTAAGCCTTGGCGCTGATGCTATAATTTTGGCGCCGGATGATTCTATTGAGCTTGCACCTAAGATAGAGGAGATTCATTCGCAAAACATCCCTGTTATATTGGTTGATACTGCCGTCAATACAGAGGCTTATGATATCTGTTATATGACGGATAATCTTCTTGCGGGCAATAGAGCAGCAGAGGAGATGATTAACCAACTACGTTCTTTAGGTTACTCTGAAAGTGAAGAGATAACTGTTGGTATTCTGGCCGGATCAGGCACATCTCAGACAATTAATGAACGTCTGGCTGGTTTTTATCAGTATTGGACGCTTAATGCACCGGGGTCGTGGACTATTATATCCGATATTAAGAATTGTAACGGTGATGTAGAACTCGGTGGCGAGCTGGTAGAATCGCTTATGACAGATTATCCTGAACTCAAGGGCTTGTACGGTACCAATAACGGTCCTACCAAGGCTATTGCAAAGACAGTATCTGAGCACAAAGCCGGCGACATGGTTATAGTTGGTTTTGACTATTCGGATGTGATATCTGTGATAGAGAATAATTAAGCCTATGGATAGTAAAAATGAACTCAAATATTTAAAAGGTGGAAAATATTTTTACATAACGCTGATAATATGCCTGATAGTGTTTTTGGGTGCTATCACATTTCTGATTTCTGCATTTAATCGGCTTATTGTACAGCATGATGAGAAATTGTCAGGTGAGATATGTACTATCGTGTCTGAAAAGATGAGTAATTCCCTGCTTTTCATGACTGATTCTGCATTGGAGGTCTCTTCTGTGCTTTCAGCTCAGAAATTTAATTCTCCGGAAGAAATATATGAAGTGCTTAAAACATATAAGGGTGCACAGATTATCAGTATCGGTTTTATCGATGAAAATGGGAAAATATACTCTTCTGAGTCGGAAGAGGAGGAGTTTGAAAAATGGAATCTTTTGGAGACTGCAAAAAAGGCAGCTCCGGTCTCAATTTCTGCTCCTTATCGTTCTAAGAAAATCGGACAGCCGGTGATTACTTTTTTTACGGACTTTGAATATGGTACTTCCAAGCATGGATATATGTTTATGACATATTTATTCAGTTCGCTTCAGGAAGTGGCCGCTACACAGTCACTGACCAATGACATTGAAATCTGGCTTATGGATGCAAAGTCATCGAACATAATTCAGTGTGTAGGAAGTGATGAACATGCATCCGGTAGTTGGGCAAATGCATATCTGGCAATGCAGAATATCAATCCTGAAGATAAAGCGGATTTTGACAGATGGCACGATAGGATGACTCAGGGAGCAACTAATGCCGCAGTCAGCTACAAAATAGAAGATACTATTTATTCTCAGTTTTGTTCTGCAATCGAGTATATGCCCGGATGGTATGTTGTTGTGCGTATACCCGGAAATGTACTTTCCGCAACTATGCAGATATTCCGTAATTACGTTATATTGTTTATACTCGTGCTTCTCGTAATAGTATTTATACTAGTTTCTATAATGTACATTTCGGGAAAGAGAGAGAATCTTATGCTCAGTCAGCTTTCTATCAACGATCCGCTTACGGGTGTGCTTAACCGACGTGCATTTGAATTGGCGGCTGAACAGATGCTTTCAGATTCTAAGGAAGCTGCGATAATGTTCTTCGATATAGATTATTTTAAGCAGGTAAATGATGCCTTTGGACACGATGCCGGTGACAAGTTGTTGGTAGCATTTTCTGATGCTCTCAAGAAAAACTTTTCAGAAAACTGTCTGGTATCACGATTTGGTGGTGACGAGTTTATTGTGCTTACCAACATGAAATCAAAGGATCAGGTGACAGAAAGATTGCAACAGGCTACAGAGGATGTACACGCTATAAAACTTGGTGATGATATACAAGACAAAGTTTCCGTGATTAGTTTCAGCGCGGGTGTTGCAAGTTATCCAAAGGATGCGTCGTCACTTTTGGATTTGCAGAAATGTGCGGATGCGGCGTTATATACGGTGAAAGAAAGAGGAAGGAATGCGTATCTCTGGTACAGTTAATCCTTGGATAAATAGATTCAAACATTTATAAATAAAAATTAGGGTATAGATGTCAAAAGTTTATTTTGACACTTATATCATGTTATTTAAGGGAGTATATAGTTATGATACAATCAGTCGGACTTACAAAACAGTTTGTAAGGACTTTGAAAAAGGGTAAAAAAGAAGAGTTCTATGCAGTCGACAACATAAGTTTTAAAGCTAATCAGGGAGAGATACTTGGTGTGTTAGGTCCAAATGGTGCCGGAAAAACCACATTACTTCGCATGTTGGGTTCGCTTATGGAGCCTACAATTGGGCATGTGATAATTGAGGATAGAAACGGTAATGAGATAACCGATAAGACTTCCTTGAAAAAACATATTGGATATCTTTCGGAGAATACCAAATTATACGGAAGATTCACAGTGAGAGAAATGTTGTCCATCTTTGGTGAGCTCTATGGTTTTTCAAAGGAAGAGATAAATGAAAAGATAGAAAATACCAACAATATATTAAACATGTCGGAATTTTTGGACAACAGGATAGAGAAATTATCTACGGGTCAAAAGCAGCGCACATCAATAGCGAGATGTCTGTTACATGATCCGGAAATATATATTTTCGATGAGCCGACACTTGGACTTGATATTATCAGTTCAAAAGCTATTATTGATTTTATGAAGCAGGAAAAAAATCGTGGGAAAAGCGTTTTATATTCTACGCATTATATGGAGGAAGCAGAATATCTGTGTGATCGTATAATTATGATCAATAAAGGAAAGATTATAGCTGAGGGAACTCCGGAGGAATTAAGAAAACAAACAGAAACGGGAAATCTGCGTGACACCTTCTTTGCATTGGTTGAGGGAGGTGACTGTGATGAATTATAAAATACTTCGCACGTTATACAAAAAGGAAATAATGGATGTCTTGCGTGATAAGAAAACTATCTTTACCATGGTTGTATTGCCTGTCATTTTATATCCGTTATTATTCTTCGTAATCATGCAGGTTGTAAGCATGATAAATCAATCACAACAGGAACGCACATATAAAATAGCGTATTTAGATGTTGCGATTGAGGATAAGGCTGCGTTAAATGACTGGATTAAAGGTGATGAGGATGAGCTGGATTACAAGATTAAGGAGGTTGAATCCGCTAATCCTAAGAAAGAGCTAGATGATGAGAAGATAGATGCGTATATCACAACTACCAAAAAAGAGAAACAGGTAATATATGAGATACATTATCTCTCGGCTGTTACCAATTCAAGTACGGTTTGTGATATGCTTGATGATGAGATAGACAGTTACGGAAAACATATTGCTGAGAAGAATGCCGCAGATTTAGGATTGGATGTTCAGGGGGTTCTATATCCTGTAAAATCTGAGAGTGACGATAAATCCAGCAATGAGAGTTCTGTCGGAAGCATTTTAGGTGGTATAATTCCGTTCTTGATGATAACCGCTATATTGATGGGCTCAATGTATCCGGCAATAGATACGACTGCCGGGGAAAAAGAGAGAGGAACTCTGGAAACCATATTGACTTTACCTGTCGGAAATATGGACCTGATAATGAGTAAGTTCCTGTCAGTTGCGACAATATCTATAGTTTCGGTTCTGGTTAATACCATTTCTATGGGTGCGGTTGCGGCTTACATGTTTGCTACAATACAGAGTTTGTCGGATGGTGCGGCCACATTTAAACTATCCACTTTTGTTCCTGCAATATTGATATCAATTGTCTGTATTGTTGCCTTTGCACTTTTTATGAGTGCGGTGGTTATGTGTGTGTGTGCATTTGCAAAGAGCTTCAAAGAGGCTAACAATTATGTAACACCGGTTACTTTAATAGTGATGCTTACCGGATATATCGGTTTTATACCCAATATTGAGCTTACTTACAAAACGGCCTTGATACCGGTTGCTAATATCTGCCTTTTAATGAAGACTCTTTTGGTTTTTAAATATGATTTCAGTTTGATTCTTGCGGTATTGCTATCCAATGTTATTTATGCATTTATCGCGGTTGGAATATTAGCAAAAATATATAACAGTGAATCAATTCTGTTTGGTGAATCTCTTAGTGGAATTAAGCTTTTTGAACGCAGAAAAAACATCAAAAAAGGAAGTGTTCCTACAATTCAGGAAAGTCTTCTGATACTTGTTGTAGCCCTGCTTGTAATGGTATATCTGGGTGGTATCATGAGTCTGGATAATCCGATTTATGGCGTTATTATACCGCAGATTTTTATCGGTGGACTTCCTTTATTTGCAGCATTTTATATCAAAGCAGATATGAAGAAGGTGTTCTGTTTAAAGCTTCCTTCGATTAGGCATGTGATTGGATCGGTTATATTGGTCATAGGCAGTTCGTGTGCTGTGATGCTGATTGCTGATCTGTTGGCATATCTTATGCCGGATAGAAACAGTGCGGTAAATGAGGGTTTTGACGAAATACTTGGAAATATGCCTTTTGCCGGAGCGCTCATACTGATTGCGCTTACACCTGCAGCGTGTGAGGAATTGATGTTCCGCGGATATATGTTGACGGCGTTTAAGAGTAAGATGAAATTGCCGATGGCAATCGCAGTGGTATCGGTATTGTTTGGAATGACACATTTAAGTCTGATAAGATTGCTTCCAACGTCGTTGCTTGGCGTTGCGCTGGCGTATGCGTTATTGAGTTCTGAGAGTATAGTTTGTTCGTCGTTAATGCATTTTCTTAATAATGGGTTTTCTGTGTTTATAATGTATTACGGTGATAAGATACCGGCGCTTTCAAATGAGGACTTGAACAGACCGGTAGCTGTTACGATGGTGATTATTGCATTTATTTGTATTCCTTTGGGAATATTCTTATTAAAGAATGAAGATAAGGTTAGGGTTAACAAAGAAGGTTGACCTGTTAAGTGCAGATGAAAATAATACAAGGGAGATATGACATGATTACAATGAAGCATTATTCATTTGTTTCAAAAGATGGTGTTACCATTAAGGGGATATGTATGATTCCGGAAAAACCGGTTGCTATTTTACAGATGGTACACGGGATGAATGAGCATAAAGAGCGATACCTCGGTTTTATGGAAAAAATGGCTGAGAAGGGATATGTAACTCTTATGCATGACAACCGGGGTCACGGAGAAAGTATTAAAGATGAAGACGATCTGGGATACTGTTACGGTTTGCTTGATAAGGGAATGGTTGAGGATGTTTATACCGCAACCGTGCGTATAAAAAAGCGTTATCCTGATTTGCCTCTGATATTATATGGACATAGCATGGGTTCGTTGATAGTAAGGTCATTTTTGAAAAAACATGATGACGTGATAGACGGTCTGATTGTTGCGGGAAGTCCTTCGTATCAGAGAGCGGTTCCATACGGCAGGATACTTGTTGAAACCATGATGAAGCTTAAAGGTGACAGATACCGCTCTAAACTGGTAAGTAAACTTGCAGTGGGAAGTTTTAATAAACCGTTTTTAAGTGAGAAAAGACAATATGCATGGCTTACTACTGATGTGGCTGTCAGCGAGGCGTTTATAAATGATCCGCTATGTAGTTATGTTTATACTTTGAACGGATATCTTACATTACTCAACCTTGAAACCGCTGTATATAAAGAAAAGGACTACAACTTAAAAAATGCTAATCTGCCCATTTTATTTATCTCGGGTGAAAATGATCCCTGTAAGGTTAATGATAAAAAATGGAGCAACTCTATGGAAATACTAAGACGTGCAGGTTACAAAAATGTAAGTGGAATAACTTATGAGGGAATGCGTCATGAGATTCACAACGAGCCGGATAAGCAGCTTGTGTTTAATGAAATAGACAGATTTTGTACCGTGTGCAGATGTTAGTTGCTTGTAGTAAAGATGTATGTTTTTATTATTTCTACAGTAAAAATAGTAAATTATTTATAATCAACAGGAGGGTTAATATGAAACTATTATTTTATGCAGCAAAGATTTATGACAAGAAGTCGTTTGATCCGTTACTTGAAAAGTACAAAGAGGTTGAGATTGACTATATCGATCATGAGCTTGAACCGATAACGGCAGCTCTGGCAAAGGGATATGATGCTGTTTGTGCGTTTGTAAGTGCTGATGTAGGTGCCAGGACTTTAGAGATACTTAAAGAAAGTGGCGTCAGTATTGTTCTTATGCGTTGTGCGGGCTTTAACAATGTGGATGTTGAGAAAGCGAAGGAGCTTGGAATCATTGTTAAGCGTGTTCCGGGTTATTCACCGGAATCAGTTGCCGAGCTTGCCATGGCGCTTGCACTTGCGGTTAACAGAAGACTTTATAAAGCATATAATAAGGTTCGCGAGAACGATTATACTTTAAAAGGACTTAGAGGTGTTAATTTTTATCAGAAAACGGCGGGTATTGTCGGAACAGGAAAGATAGGTGCTGCAATGTGCAGAATCTGCAGGGGTTTTGGTATGCGTGTCATAGCCTATGATGTGTACGAGAATCCGGATCTTAAGGATTTTGTGGAGTATGTTTCTCTTGATGAACTTTTGTCACAAAGTGATCTTATATCATTGCACTGTCCTTTGATGGATTCAACGTATCATATGATAAATATAGAGAGTATTAAGAAGATGAAAGATGGTGTGATACTTGTAAATACATCGCGAGGTGCACTAGTGGATACCAATGAGCTCATAGAGGGAATCCGTATGAACAAATTCCTTGGAATTGGACTTGATGTTTATGAGGAGGAGACTGGTAATGTATATGAAGACCGTTCAGATGATATTATGGAGCACTCTGTTACAGCCAGACTTCTTGCGTTCCCTAATGTTATGATAACTTCTCATCAGGGATTCTACACATTAGAAGCGTTGGCTTCGATAGCTGATACAACTCTCTTTAATCTTATGGAGGCAAAGGAAGGCAGAAGAGACGGAAATGATGTGGCTTAAGTAAGAAAATAGACATATTGTACAGTGAAAAATACTATGTCGAAACACAGAAAATTCACACGATAATAGGCAAAAAACAGTTGCTTTTTTGGAATTTTCAAAGTATAATAAACTCATGATATAGTCTCTAAATATGAGAAGTCTATATAATATGACTTTATGTCATAATCAATTATTAAGGAAGGTATGATACCATGGAAATCACTGGAATCGGAATGTCAACAACTGTATTATCGAATGCTAACACCAATTCTGCAGTTGGTATTGCGTTGCTTGACAAGGCATTGGAAGCTGACCAGATGAATGGTGATGCTTTGACTAAGATGTTAGAGCGTTCAGTCAATCCAATGTTGGGTCAGAATATAGATATTCGTTTGTAGAACGGATGTCTGATTTTGATGGCATTGATTCGGAGGATTTTTTGATAATTGAATTAGGTAGGTAGGAGGAACACATTCATATATGATGAATGTGTTCTTTTTGTGGAGTATTTGTAAAGATATGTATCTATGAAGCGCAGCTGAATAATATCTTAAGTTTTAATGCACATAATTGACATTGACAGGACACTTTGTTATAATTTATCACGCTAACGAGAACTTTATAGTCATTACAGTTTTTTTGGATATATAGTTGATGTTTTGAAAGGAGAGTTATTGTGAAAAAGATTTTTTTTGCGAGAACAGCATTGTTAGCAACAGCATCGTTAGGAATACTGGTGCCTTCTGTTAGTAGTAATGCAGAGGTATTAGATGAATCTAAGGTCAGTATCACATATGCTCTGAACCAATATGTAGAAAGCCTTAATACAGTACAGGTTAGTGAGGAGAATACGCAGGAGCAGCCACAGGAAGAGGCAGCAACCTGCAGATATCCTGAATTTGAAGGGAAATGTCTGGCATATGTTGATGAGGCAGTTAATGTCAGAGAAGAGCCTGATGAGGAATCTGAGCGTGTAGGTAGTCTTCCTGTACACGGAATAGCGTTGGTTGTTGAGAAGGGGGATACCTGGACTAAGATTGAATCAGGAATAACAATGGGTTATGTACGTAATGATTTCTTGCTCTTTGGAGATACTGCAGGTGCTTATGCAGAGGAGACATGTCCGAAGAAAGCTAAGATTAATACGGAGACTTTATATGTTAGAGCCAAGCAGGATGAGGGAAGTGATTGCCTCACAATGGTTGGTGAAGGAGAATCCTACGAGGTTATTCAGGATGGCAGTGTTGATGAGTGGGTGCATATTCGTGTTGACTCTGATATAGAGGGATATGTGTCTGCCCAGTATGTTGATGTTTCCTATGGTTTTTCACATGCATTGTCTGTAGCTGAAGAAGAAGAGATACGTAAGAAAGAACAGGAGGCAGAAGAAGCGAGACTTGCTGAGATGACAAGTACAAAAAGACAGGAAGTTGTTAATTACGCATTACAATTCTTGGGTAATCCTTATGTTTACGGCGGAACAAGTTTGACCAATGGTACAGACTGTTCAGGTTTTACCATGAGCGTATACGCGCACTTTGGATATGGACTTCCAAGAACGGCTGCGCAGCAGATGGCTGGTCTTACTAACGTCAGCCTGGACTCGATTCAGCCCGGTGATCTTTTATTCTACAAAGATAAGAGTGGTAATGTCGGACATGTTACAATGTACATTGGTGGAGGACAGGTTGTTCACGCAAGTAGTTCTACTACCGGTATCATCATTTCGGGTATAGGATACAGAACTCCATGCGGAGCTGCAAGAATTATTTGGGATTGATATAGTATATATATGAGTTTTAAAGACTCTCGGTTTATCCGGGGGTCTGTTTTTGTGTAATATGAAACTTTTTTTATTGTTATATAAAAACATTCAGAGATTCTATATCTTAATATTGAACAATTTATCTTGAAAACAAGAATTATCTAAATTTTATTTTTTGCCCTAAAAAGTGATTTTAGTCCAAATGCACAAAAAAGAATCCACATTATCCACTTTTTGAGGTGGATAATATTATGTTAAGTGATTATGAAATCCGGTTATGCACATTTTGTGATTGAAAAAAGTTCGAAAAATAGACTTATACACAAACTTATCCACATTATCCCCAAAAAGCAGCTGGTTTTTAGAAGGAAAATCATAAAAAAACAGAACTGATGTTTTGATAAAAATGACGAAAAAAACCAACAATTAAAAAATCGTTGACAAATGCAATGTCGAAAAAAGGGGAAATATTTGCAAAAATGACAGACAATTAAATGAAAAAACTAAGAGATTTCAAAAAGTGTTTTAAAATAAAAAAGATATACATTGAAAAAAACACAAAATATGGTATAATAATATCACAGTCGGTTGATACAAAGAGTGCACATAATGCGATACCAAACTCTTTGTGGGAGATGGGGCACGAGACGGGCTGTAATATGACGAGAAGGAGTTGACAGACATGAAGTACATAATAAGTGGTAAGAACATTGAGGTTACAGACGGATTGAGATCTGCTGTATATGAGAAGTTAGACAGACTGGAGAAATATTTTAATGAAGATACAGAGGTCCATGTAACGTTTTCCGTTGAGAAGGACCGTCAGAAGATGGAGGTAACAATTCCTATTAAAGGTAATATCATTCGTGCTGAACAGGTGAGTGACGATATGTATGTATCAATCGATCTTGTTACGGAAGTTATTGAGCGTCAGATATCAAGACATAAAAAGAAACTTGTTGATCAGGCACAGAGTGCGGCATACTTCCAGAAAGCATTTATGGAAGAAGATATTCCTGATGATGATGAGATTAGCATCATTCGTACCAAGAGATTTGCGGTTAAACCTATGGATCCCGAAGAGGCATGTGTACAGATGGATCTCTTAGGCCACAACTTCTTTGTATTCCGCAATTCAGAAACGGATGAAGTTAATGTTGTATATAAGAGAAAAGGCAATACATACGGTTTGATTGAGCCTGAATGTTAAGCTTTTATAAGGATGATTTATACAGAAAATCACACTGATTTTATATAATATGTATATTTTGGGGTTGCCGATTGTTCGGCAACCCTTTACTTTTTGAAAAAATGGTGATAGAATAGCACAGTATAATTATCTAGCAGGACTATGAGGAGTGTTGAAATGAGTATATTTGAAAAGATGTTTGGGACGCATAGTGAGAAAGAAATTAAGCGTATCCTGCCATTGGTTGAACAGATAGAAGCTTTAGATGAATCTATGCAGAAACTATCTGATGAAGAACTTAAGGCAAAGACTACTGAATTTAAGAATAGATTATCAAAGGGGGAAACCTTAGATGATCTCCTGGTAGAAGCATTTGCAGTTGTCAGAGAAGCAGCAAGTCGAGTGCTTGGAATGAAGCACTACAGAGTACAGTTGATGGGTGGTATCCTTCTTCATCAGGGAAGAATTCCTGAGATGAGAACAGGTGAAGGAAAAACCTTGGTTTCAACTCTTCCTGCATACCTTAATGCCCTTGACGGACTTGGAGTTCATATCGTTACTGTCAATGATTATCTTGCAAAGCGTGATGCTGAGTGGATGGGACAGATTCATGAATTCTTGGGACTTAAGGTTGGCGTAATCCTTAACAGCTATGATAAGAATGAGCGACGTGAGGCTTATAATTGTGATATTACATATATTACTAATAATGAACTTGGATTTGATTATCTTAGAGATAATATGGCTATATATAAGGAACAGTTAGTACAGAGATCGCTTCATTATGCTATTGTGGATGAGGTGGATTCGGTACTTATCGATGAGGCTAGAACACCTCTTATCATTTCCGGACAGAGCGGAAAGTCTACAGAGCTTTATCGTATGTGTGATTATCTTGCCAGAAGCATGAAACGCGGACAGGGTGATGGTGAGCTTTCGAAGATGGACGCTATTATGGGTGTTGATATTGAGGAAGATGGAGATTTCCTTGTCAATGAGAAAGATAAGCAGGTTATGCTTACTGCACAGGGTGTCAAAGCGGTTGAGCAGTTTTTTAAGATTGATAATCTTGCTGATGCAGAGAACCTTGAGATTCAGCACAATATAATTCTTGCACTTCGTGCGCATAACCTTATGTTTAAAGACAAAGATTATATTGTAAAGGATGATGAAGTACTTATTGTAGATGAGTTTACCGGACGTATCATGCCGGGTCGCCGTTTCTCTGACGGACTTCATCAGGCTATTGAGGCAAAAGAAAATGTTAAGGTTAAACGTGAGAGTAAGACACTTGCAACTATCACTTTCCAGAATTTCTTTAATAAGTATGATAAGAAGGCGGGTATGACGGGTACAGCCCTTACTGAGGAAAATGAATTTAGAGAAATATACGGAATGGATGTTGTTGAGGTTCCTACTAATCTTCCTGTAGTTCGTGTTGACGAGGAAGACTCGGTTTATTGTACAAAGAAAGAGAAGTTAAATGCTATTATAGAGGATATAGAGGATTGTTTCCACAGAGGTCAGCCTGTATTGGTAGGTACAATTACAATTGATTCTTCTGAGGAAGTAAGCCGTCTTCTTACTAAGAAGAATGTGCCTCATAAGGTGTTAAATGCCAAGTTCCATGAGATGGAAGCTGAGATTGTTGCACAGGCGGGTCAGAAGAATGCGGTAACTATCGCTACCAACATGGCAGGTCGTGGTACTGATATCAAGCTTGGTGAAGGCGTTAAGGAATTAGGCGGTCTTCGTATAATAGGTACAGAACGTCATGAATCACGTCGTATTGATAATCAGTTGCGTGGTCGTGCAGGACGTCAGGGAGATCCGGGTCAGTCTAAGTTCTATCTTTCACTTGAGGATGACCTTATGAGATTGTTCGGTTCCGAGAGAGT
Source organism: uncultured Lachnospiraceae bacterium (assembly GCA_902793335.1). Classification (GTDB taxonomy): domain Bacteria; phylum Bacillota; class Clostridia; order Lachnospirales; family Lachnospiraceae; genus CAG-590. The sequence goes on along the minus strand of CADBCZ010000030.1, from coordinate 13,853 downwards.
TATGGCTATGTATCAGGCGCTTAAGATTCCTGAAGGCGAAGAGATTCAGCATAAGACTATAACAAACTTTATTGAGAAGGCTCAGAAGAAGATAGAGAATAACAACTTCGGCATTCGTAAGAATTTGCTTGACTATGATCAGGTTATGAATGAGCAGCGTGAAGTTATTTACAAAGAACGTCGTCGTGTTCTTGATGGAGAGAACATGCGTGATGTTATCTTTAATATGATTGATGAGACTGTTGAGGAAGTAATAGACCGCAACATTTTAGAGGATATGGATCCTGCCGAGTGGGATATGAAGACATTTAATCAGGAGATGATTGATATCATACCAATCCCTAAGGTCAGTCTGTCCGATGATGATAAGAAGAAGATTACTAAGAAGGAGCTTACACAGAGAGTTAAAGAAGCTGCAGTTAAATTATACGAGGGCAAAGAGACAGAGTTCCCGGAGATTGAGCAGATTCGTGAAGTTGAACGTGTTATTCTCCTTAAGGTTATTGATCATAAGTGGATGGATCACATTGATGATATGGATCAGCTTCGTCAGGGTATCGGACTCAGAGCTTTAGGACAGAGAGATCCTTTAGTGGAATATAAGTTTGTCGGATTTGATATGTTTAATGAAATGACAGCATCAATCCGTCAGGAAACAGTTAAGATGATGACTCATGTAAGAGTTGAACAGAAGGTTGAAAGAGAAGAGGTTGCCAAGGTTACCGGAACAAACAAGGATGATTCGGTAAGTAAGGGTCCTGTTAAGAGAAAAACAGCAAAGATAGGCCGTAATGATATGTGTCCATGTGGTTCCGGTCTTAAGTATAAACAGTGCTGTGGTAAGAATGCATAAGTCAGATTTTAAAAATATTTTTATAATAAGAAAGAGGTGATTCTGTGATCGAGACAGATGCAATTAAGATCGAACTTGCTTCGTACGAAAGTCCATTACAGGAAGTGAGGGATTCACTTTGACATCCCTATCAAGAAAGATAAGGTGGCAGAGTTAGAAGCAGATATGGAGGCTCCGGATTTCTGGAATGATGTGGAGCGTTCTAATGAGGTTATGAAGACAGTCAAGAATCTTAAAGACACATTGGCTGCATTTGAACAGGTTGAGGAACAATATGAAGAAATAAGCGTCCTTATAGAAATGGCAGACGAAGAAAATGATGCTTCGTTGGTCCCGGAGATTGAGGAGACTTTTAATTCATTTAAAGAGAGCTTTGAGACATTAAGGATACAGACACTTTTGTCAGGAGAATTTGATAAGGATAATGCGATAGTTACTCTTCATGCAGGTGCTGGAGGAACGGAGAGCTGTGATTGGACAGGTATGCTCCTGCGCATGTACACCAGATGGGCAGAAAAGAAGGGATTTACTACTGAAATGCTTGATTATCTCGAAGGTGATGTGGCAGGTGTTAAGTCTGCGACAATACAGATTAACGGAGAGAATGCGTATGGATATCTTAAGTCTGAGAGCGGTGTTCACAGGCTTGTAAGAATATCACCGTACAATGCGGCGGGAAAACGTCAGACGTCATTTTCTTCTTGTGATGTAATGCCTGATATTGATGATAATATAACCGTAGATATCAATGAGGATGATTTAAGAATCGATACTTATCGTGCCAGTGGTGCAGGTGGACAGCACATTAACAAGACTTCATCGGCAATAAGAATTACGCATTTACCGACAGGAATAGTTGTTCAATGTCAGAATCAGAGATCTCAGCATCAGAATAAGGACAAGGCCATGAAAATGCTCATGTCAAAACTCTATGTTTTGAAGCAGCAGGAAAATCAGGAAAAGCTTGACGATATAAGAGGTGAAGTATCTGAGAATGGTTTTGGTTCGGCTATCCGTTCCTATGTTATGCAACCATATACAATGGTTAAGGACAAGAGAACCGGATTTGAAGCAACTGATGTAAGTGGTGTTTTGGATGGTGATATCGAGCCATTTATGAATGCATATCTTAAGTGGCTAAGTCTAGGTGAAGGCGAAGTCGGAGAATGATGATAATTGGCCCGGTTTATAAGGAGTGATGTTATGGGTTATGTGAAATATCTTGTGTTTAGGATTGATGATAGAAAGTATGCTATCAATCTTATACATGTTAATGGAACAGAACAGCAGTACAGTGTTAGTCCTATTCCGGATGCGCCCTTTGGCATTACGGGAATGATTAATCTCAGAGGTGAACTTGTTCCGGTTTACAGCTTGAGAATGCGTTTCGGCAAGAGCCCGGAGATAACGAGTCCTGAAAAGAGTGTCATGATAGCCAAAACTTCGGGAATAATGATTGCATATGAGGTGGATAATGTTGAGTCCATAGAGGAAGTAGAGGAGTCTTGTGTTAAAGAAATGCCTGCTATGGCAAGTAATGAAGAGACTGCATTTATGGATAAAGTTGTTCAGATCAAGAATCAGATAGTGGTTGTCATTGATGTTAATAAAATACTTTCTGATGAGGTGATAGAGTCATTGGAGAGATTGATAAAACAACATGCCGATTCAGAAAAAAAGGCGTTGGAGGAAGAACGTGCGGCTGAAATTGCTGCGAAAGAAGAACTTGCGAAGAAGGAAGGGAAGGAGTAAACGATGGTAAATGTTGCAGTATTAGGATACGGAACTGTTGGATCAGGAGTTGTTGAGGTACTTAATATCAATAAAGAGATAATTAAACGTAATGTAGGTGAGGAGATTAAGGTAAAATATGTTCTCGACCTGCGTGAATTTGAGGGAGATCCTGTTCAGGAGATTCTGGTTCATGATTATGACGTAATATTAAAGGACAAGGATGTTAAGATCATCGCTGAGGCGATGGGAGGAGTAGAGCCTGCTTATACATTTACCAAAAACGCACTGCTTGCTGGTAAAAGTGTGTGTACTTCCAATAAAGAATTGGTTGCAAAGCATGGTGCTGAACTTCTTGAGATTGCAAAGAAGAATAATGCTAATTATTTCTTTGAGGCATCTGTAGGAGGCGGAATTCCGATAATCAGACCTCTTAATAATTGTATTACAGCAGATGAGGTGACAGGAATTTCCGGTATCTTAAATGGTACAACCAATTACATTCTTACCGAAATGAGCGAGAAGGGTGCTGCTTTTGAAGAAGTGCTCAAGGATGCTCAGGACAAAGGTTATGCAGAGAGGAATCCTGAGGCGGATGTTGAGGGACATGATGCATGTCGTAAAATTGCGATTTTGACTTCGCTGGTTACAGGTTCTCAGGTGGATTTTGAGGATATCTATACAGAGGGAATTACCAAGATTACAGAGAAGGATTTTAAATATGCCAAGGCTATGAAGGCTTCTATCAAATTACTTGGAATCAGCAAAAAGATAGATGGCAAATTCTATTCACTGGTTGCTCCGTTTTTAGTTAAGCATAAGAATCCTTTGTACAGTGTAAGAGGTGTGTTTAACGGAATATTAGTACATGGAAACATGGTTGATGACGTTATGTTCTATGGTAGAGGTGCAGGAAAGAGCCCTACGGCCAGTGCGGTGGTATCTGATGTTGTGGATGCTGCAAAGAATCTTGGAAAACATATTCCGGTTGAGTGGAATGAGAAAAAATATGATTTAGGTAAAATTTCTGAGTTAAAGAGCAGATTTTTTGTTCGTATGAAGGACAAGGGGCTTGATGATGACCTTATGCCTGCTATTATCGAGGCGTTTGGCGATGTTCTTTGTATAAGAGCTGAGGGTGTACATGATGAACTGGCATTCATTACAGACGAAATAAGAGAAGACGAGTTCAAAGAGCATATCGCAAAATTTGAGGACGTTTACAGCGTAATTAGGGTGGACTTCTAAAAAAGATATTGACCAAAAGGTTGAAAAGTAGTAAAGTATGCTAGGTTAATATAGTGACATAGTAACATGAGGAGGAAACGATTCAGATGTTAATAGTTAAGAAGTTCGGTGGAACATCAGTTGCTAACAAGGAAAGAATGTATAATGTTGCAAACCGATGTATCGAGGACTACAAAAAAGGAAATGATGTGGTAGTTGTATTGTCAGCAATGGGCAAATACACAGACGAGTTGGTTGACATGGCACATGATATGAATCCTAATCCGCCAAAGCGCGAGATGGATATGCTCTACACAATAGGTGAGCAGATGTCAGTCGCTCTTATGGGAATGGTAATGAATAACTTAGGTGTTCCCGCAGTTTCGTTGAATGCATTTCAGGTTGCGATGCATACTACTTCAGTTTATGGCAATGCGCGTATCAAGAGAATTGACACTGACAGAATACGCAACGAATTAGAGCAGAGAAAGATAGTTATCATCACAGGATTCCAGGGAATCAATAAGTTTGATGATTATACTACACTCGGCCGTGGTGGTTCGGATACAACAGCTGTTGCTCTTGCTGCAGCATTAAATGCAGATGCGTGTGAGATATATACAGATGTTGATGGTGTATTTACAGCAGATCCAAGAATTGTAGGTAAGGCTAGAAAGCTTGATCAGATTACATATGACGAGATGTTAGAGCTTGCAACTTTAGGTGCGGGAGTTCTTCATAATCGTTCGGTTGAGCTTGCAAAGAAATATGGCGTACAGCTGGTTGTTCGTTCCAGCTTAAATACTTCAGAAGGTACAATTGTTAAGGAGGGTACAAAAATGGAGAAAATGCTTGTTAGTGGCGTAGCATGTGATAAAGATGCAGCGAGAATCGCTTTGATAGGACTTAAGGATGAGCCGGGTGTGGCATTCAGGTTATTCAATCACCTTGCTCGTCACAACATTAACGTAGATATGATACTTCAGTCAGTTGGACGCGATAAGACAAAGGATATTTCATTTACTGTTGCTGTTGATAATGCAGACGAAGCAGTTGAAATAGTTGAGAGACATTTCCACGAATACGAGAAGATTGATGTAGCTAAGGAAGTTGCAAAGGTTTCTATCGTAGGTGCCGGTATGATGAGTAACGCTGGTGTTGCTGCTAAGATGTTCGAGGCTCTCTACGATGAAGGAATCAATATCAGAATGATCTCTACTTCAGAAATTCGCGTTTCTGTTCTTATCGACGAGAAGCATACAGAGAGAGCGATGAATGCAATTCATGATAAATTCAACCTTGAGGATTAATTAATCCGGTAAGTCGAGTGATTAACGCACAACTGTGGCTGCATTGGTTTTGCAGTCGTTGTTGTGCGTTTTTATTTAAGTGTCCTTTTTGTTTGCGATAACTTAGATTGTGTGTTATTATATATTTTGATTTTCTATGTGTATGAGGAGAGTGCACTTGAGATAATAAGTTTGGGAGGTACGTAAGATGGATGCATTGGGCAAAAAAAGAGAAGATTATCTTTCTTGGGATCAGTATTTTATGGGAATAGCACTGCTTTCCGCTGAGAGAAGTAAAGATCCGAATACACAGGTGGGGGCCTGTATAGTAGATTCTAACAATAAGATACTTTCGGTTGGGTACAACGGAATGCCGTCGGGCTGCAATGACGATAAGATGCCGTGGGGCAGAGTTGGTAAACCATTAGAGAATAAATATTTCTTTGTTTGTCACGCTGAGCTTAATGCAATTCTTAATTATGGCGGAGGTTCGCTTGCAGGAGCAACCTGCTATTCGACATTGTTCCCGTGTAATGAATGTGCCAAGGCTATTATTCAAAGTGGCATTAAGGAGATAGTGTACCTTTCTGATAAGTATGCGGATACTGAATCTACCATAGCATCTAAGATGATGTTTGATATGGCAGGAGTTAAGTACCGCGAGTTTGAAGGTAAGAAGAGAACGGTAGAACTTGATTTATAATCATGATGATAGAGTTAAATGATATGTTTTGCATTTATACCGCAAAATATATTTAGGATTAATGTAACTATGAAAAACAGAATAGTTGCGAATAAACAATAGAAAGACAGAGGTTTTTGACAGATGGATATTGCTAAAGTAATCGCGCAGGAGTTAGGTATTAAGGTTAGTCAGGTGGAAGCTACTATTAAGCTTATTGATGAAGGCTCGACTATACCGTTTATTGCCAGATACAGAAAAGAAGTTACTGGTTCTCTTAATGATGAGATACTGCGTGATCTGTATGAGAGACTTAATTACTTGAGAAATCTTGAAGAGCGCAAGGAGACTGTTATTAGTGCAATAGCAGAACAGGAAAAGTTGACACCTGAGCTTGAAAAACAGATCAGGGAAGCTATGACTTTGGTTGCGGTAGAGGATTTGTATCGCCCGTATAAGCAGAAGAGACGTACCAGGGCAACTATTGCTAAGGAGAAAGGCTTAGAAGGACTGGCGAATATAATTTATCTTCAGATGACAGGTAATCCGATTGAGGAAGAGGCAAAGGCTTATCTTTCTGATGCGGAAGGCAAAGAGGTTCCAACTGTTGAGGATGCGATTAATGGAGCACTTGATATAATTGCCGAGAATATCGCTGATGAGGCTGAGTATCGTACATATATCAGAGACATAACATTCAAAGAAGGTAAGATCATTACTTCGGCAAAGGATGCGGAGGCATCTTCTGTATATGAGATGTATTATGATTTTGAGGAGCCTGTCAACAAGGCAGCGGGATACCGCGTGCTTGCGATTAACCGTGGTGAGAAGGAGAAATTCATATCAGTTAAGATTGAGGCTCCGGAAGATAGAATTTTAGGTTATTTGGAGAAGAAGGTTATTGTTAAGGATAATCAGTATACGACACCTTTGTTGCAAAGAGTTATTGAGGATAGTTATAAGAGACTCATAGCAGGTGCGATTGAGAGAGAAATCAGAAGTGAACTCACGGATAAGGCTGAGGATGGGGCAATCACAGTCTTTGGTAAAAACTTAAAGCAGCTTTTGATGCAGCCACCGATTGCCGGACATGTTGTGCTGGGATGGGATCCTGCGTTTAGAACTGGTTGTAAACTAGCAGTGGTAGATGCAACAGGTAAGGTGCTTGATACGGTTGTCATTTATCCTACTGAACCGCAGAAGAAGATCGCGGAATCCAAGAAGATTGTGCATAATCTGATTAGGAAATATGGAATTACATTGATTTCTGTTGGTAACGGAACCGCATCAAGAGAGTCGGAACAGGTTATCGTTGAGCTTCTCAAGGAGATACCTGAAAAGGTTCAGTATATTATTGTTAATGAGGCAGGAGCTTCTGTATATTCCGCAAGTAAACTTGCAACAGAGGAGTTCCCTAATTTTGATGTGGGACAGAGAAGTGCGGCGTCTATTGCCAGACGTTTACAGGATCCGCTCGCTGAGCTTGTGAAAATCGATCCGAAATCTATAGGTGTAGGTCAGTACCAGCATGATATGAACCAGAAGAAATTGGGAGAAGCATTGACTGGTGTGGTTGAAGACTGTGTTAACAAGGTAGGAGTTGATCTCAATACCGCGTCAGCATCGCTTCTTGAATATGTTTCGGGTGTATCTAAAGCGATTGCAAAGAACATTGTTGCTTACAGGGAGGAGAACGGAAAGTTCACTAACAGAAAGCAACTGCTTAAGGTTGCAAAGCTGGGACCTAAGGCATTTGAGCAGTGTGCGGGGTTTATGAGAATAATGGATGGAGACAATCCGCTTGACTTTACGAGTGTGCATCCGGAAAGTTATGAGGCAGCAACAGCTCTTTTGGATAAGTTGGGATACTCTCTTAAAGATATAACAAGTCAGGGACTAATTGGATTATCACTTCTTGCTAAGGACAGAAGTAAGCTTGCATCTGAACTTGGTATAGGTGAGATTACGCTTGATGATATTATCAAAGAGTTAGAGAAACCTGCGAGAGATCCGAGATCCGATATGCCAGCACCAATCCTTAGGACAGATGTTATGGAGATGGAGGATCTTCAGGAGGGAATGGTTCTTAAGGGGACTGTTCGTAATGTAATAGATTTTGGGGTATTTGTTGACATCGGTGTTCATCAGGATGGACTTGTACATATTTCTCAGCTTACCAACAAGAAATTTATCAAACATCCTTTAGAGGTTGTAAGTGTTGGAGATATTGTTGAGGTCAAGGTGTTATCGGTTGATCTTAAGAGAAAGAGAATCCAACTCTCGATGATATTGTGATGGAGTTAATTAAATATTATGGAAGAAAATAAACAAATTTCATTTTCTGTGCAGATGACATGGAAAGAAATATACAAATTTACAATGTACCATACATATCATAGTTTTGCCGGAATATTTGGCTTGGTTTTGTCAATTATTGCTTTGGTTGATCTTATTATTAGCTTTAACGAGTTGTCGGATCAGGGCAAAACAATCTTGACAATCGTAGCGGCTTGGTTTTTGATTTTTGAACCTCTTAGAATGTTGGTTCGTTCAAAGAGCCAGATAAAATTGTCAAAAGCATACAAGAAGCCGCTTGATTACACATTGAGTGGAGAGGGCATAACAGTTTCACAGGATGATGAAAGCCAGACGATTGATTGGAACAGATTATTAAAGATAGTTGAAACAAAATCACAGATATTAGTGTATAGTAACAGAATCAATGCATTTATTTTCCCCAAAGAATGTTTTAAGGAAGATTTACTTGCTGCGCGCAAAATGATGGTGGAATATACTAAAAATACACCTGTCAAGTTAAAAGGGAAGATCAAGTTAAAGCAATAGTTGTTGATTATTAATAATAGATATTGAAAGTGAATATTTAATATGGATGAAAATATTAATGAAAAAATCGAATATGACAGTTACTCGCCTGAGGATACCTTTGAAATAGCTAAGAAGCTTGGGGAAAGTGCATCATCGGGAGATGTATTCTGCCTGATCGGTGATCTTGGTGTGGGAAAGACACTGTTTTCACAGGGTTTTGCAAAGGGACTCGGAGTTGAAGAATATGTTAACAGTCCTACATTTACTATTGTGCAGGAATATTATGGTACGGATGAAAGACATCTTACACTGTATCATTTTGATGTGTATAGAATAGAGGATCCGGAGGAAATGGAAGAGATTGGTTTTACTGATATGATATACGGTGATGGAGTGTCTCTTATCGAATGGGCGGATATGATATCCGATATTCTTCCGGATGAATATACAAGGATAACTATTGAAAAGAATCTTGAAAAGGGATTTGATTATCGAAAAATATTAGTGACAAAGGTTAGTTGAGACTTTGTCTTATATTATCATCACATATATTTTGATGATATGTTTATGGAGGATATACGATGAAAATTCTTGCGGTTGACAGTTCAGGACTGGTTGCTTCTGTTGCAATTGTAGAAGATGATAATTTGATAGCGGAATATACGATTAATTATAAGAAGACGCATTCGCAGACCTTGCTTCCTATGTTGGACGAGATAGTGAAGATGACAGAGACGGATTTAGCTACTGTAGATGCGATAGCAGTTGCAAAGGGTCCGGGTTCGTTTACGGGTTTAAGAATTGGTGCGGCTACTGTAAAAGGCCTTGGCCTTGCACTGGACAAACCTGTAATAGGAGTGCCTACTGTTGAGGGGTTGGCAATGAATCTACATGGTAGCAGTGCACTTATCTGTCCTATAATGGATGCCAGAAGAAATCAGGTATATACTGGACTTTACAGATTCCAGAACAATGAGCTTAATGTTGTAAAGGATCAACTTCCAATTGCGGTGGAAGAGTTAATAGATACACTTAATCTCCTTGGGGAACCTGTAGTTTTTCTCGGTGATGGTGTACCTGTGTATGAAGCTGTTATCAGAGAAAAGATATCGGTTGAATACTCGTTTGCGCCTGCTCATATGAATAAGCAGAGAGCTTCTGCATTGGCTGTCAGAGCTTTGCAATATTGGGAAAATGGAATTTTTGAATCGGCTGATGACTTTGCTCCGGAATATCTGAGGATGTCACAGGCGGAAAGAGAGCGCGCAAAGAAAGAGGAAGGATGATATATTTTATATCTCCTTTAATTGTTGTAGAATGTATGTGGAAAGGTGCATAGTTTTGATATGGTTTCAATTGTACCCTTGGAATATGAATACTGTGAAAAGGTACATGAGATTGCAAAAGAATGTCTGCCGGAAGCATGGTCTCTTGATGGAATAAGAGATGTGTTGAAATATGACAACAACATATATTATGTGGCTGTTGATAAGTCGAGCCGGAAGGTTGTTGGCTTTGGTGGTATAATGATTGTTGCGGATGAGGCGGAACTACTTAATATAGCGGTCACAAAATCATACAGACAACAAGGTATTGCCGGTGCTATGCTAAATGAACTTATGTCGGAGGCGGAAACACTGGGTGCATACAGAATGTTGTTGGAAGTTAGGGAACACAATGCTGTTGCCAGAAAATTCTATGTCGATAATGGTTTTGTTGAACTTGGTAACAGAAAAAATTATTATGACAACCCTGTTGATAATGCTGTTATCATGGAAAAAATATTTGATAAAGAGTGAATATAGAAAGAGGATAGATAATGTTAGATGTTTGTCTTTTAGGGACGGGGGGGATGATGCCACTACCGTATAGAGCGCTTACATCGCTGATGTTAAGATACAATGGAATGAATATATTGGTTGACTGCGGTGAGGGAACCCAGGTATCGATAAAACAACAGGGGTGGACTGTCAAGCCGATAGATGTAATATGCTTTACACATTTTCATGCCGATCACATAAGTGGACTCCCCGGATTGTTGCTTACACTTGGAAATGCAGACAGAACGGAACCTATTACCATGATAGGTCCTAAGAAGCTTGGAAAGGTAGTTAATTCATTGAGGGTTATAGCACCTGAGTTGCCTTTTGACATTAATTTTATAGAACTGGAAGAGGCGGAGGAATCATTTACATTTAATGGACTAAGAATAAATGCATTTCGAGTTAACCATAATGTTACCTGTTATGGTTATAGTTTTGAGCTTGATCGAGCGGGAAGATTTGATCCTAATCGCGCAAAAGAGCAACAGATACCTCTGCAATATTGGGGAAGACTTCAAAAGGGTGAAGTCATAGAGGATGATGGAAAAAAGTATACACCTGATATGGTTTTGGGGCCTGCCAGAAAGGGACTGAAGCTGACGTATTGTACGGACACCAGACCGACTGAAGGGATTGTCAAAAATGCATTTCGTTCAGATCTGTTTATCTGTGAAGGTATGTATGGAGAGCCGGAGAAGCTGTCTAAGGCTAAAGAAAATAAACATATGACATTTTATGAAGCGGCTAAATTGGCTAAGGAGGCAGAAGTCGAAGAATTGTGGCTTACACATTATTCTCCGTCACTTGTGCGTCCGCAGGATTACAAGGATGAAGTTTGCAAGATTTTCAATTCAACTGTAATTCCGAAAGATCGTAGAACAACGACTTTGGTTTTTGAGGAGGATGACTTATGAAAAAGGAATCTGGAACAAAGGGTTTTACTATTGCAGCGGTCATCGTGGTTATAGGTGTGATTGCCTTTTATATAACAATGAGTAACCGCATGAACGGACGACAGGCGGTAAAAAATACTTCCGAGATAGAAAAGCTGCTTAATTATGATTTTCAGGATAATTATCCTAAAACTGTAAGAGAGACGGTAAAACTTCATTGCCGTTACATGAAAATAGCATATAATAATGAATTTACTAAGGAAGAACTTGTTGATGCCAACAAAAAGATCAGAGAGCTCATGGATGATGAGTTGCTTTCTTATAATACGGAAGAGGCACAACTGAAATCTTTAGAAGATGATGTTCAGTATTATAAGGATAATAAACAGAAATATGTAAGTTACACCTTGCCTGAGGCAAGCCAGATAAAATATAACACTGATGAAGGTGTTGATTATGCAAAGATAAGAGTAGGCATAATAATTCGAGTTGATAATTCTACCATGAAAGGTAGTCAGGAGTATCTTTTGAGAAAAGACGCTATGGGAAGATGGAAGATACTTGGATGGGTGGCAGATAATAAATCCGATGCTTCAGAAGCAAAGTAATGTTTGGATGATATAGAGGATAATGAGATGGAAAAAGATATTTATATACTTGCAATAGAGTCTTCTTGTGATGAAACCGCAGCGGCAGTTATGAAAAACGGAAGAGAAGAATGCTCTAGTGTTATTTATTCACAGATTGAATTACATAAGTTATATGGCGGAGTAGTTCCTGAGATAGCTTCAAGAAAACACATTGAGAAGATTAATCCTGTTATTAAAGAGGCACTTAAAAATGCTGACAAAAAATTAAGTGACATTGATGCAATAGCGGTGACATACGGACCCGGTCTGGTTGGTGCGCTGCTGGTAGGCGTGGCTGAGGCTAAGGCATTGGCTTATGCTGCAGGTAAACCGCTTGTGGGAGTACATCATATTGAAGGTCATATAGCGGCTAATTATATAGAAAACAAAGATTTGGAGCCACCGTTTATTTGTCTTGTGGTTTCGGGTGGCCATACCCATCTTGTAAAGGTTTTGGATTATGATTCTTTTGAAATAATTGGAAGGACAAGAGATGATGCTGCCGGAGAGGCGTTTGATAAAGTTGCCAGAGCTATAGGACTTGGATATCCCGGCGGTCCAAAGATTGACAGGTTATCAAAGGAAGGCAATAAGTTTGCCATAGATTTTCCGCGCGCCAAAGTTGACGGAAATGAATTTGATTTCAGCTTCAGTGGATTGAAGTCTGCGGTGCTCAATTATCTTAATCAAAGTGAGATGAAGGGTATAGAAATTAACCGTGCTGATGTTGCGGCGTCATTTCAGTATGCTGTTATAGATGTTCTCACGCAACATGCTATTACGGCTGTCAAAGAATCAGGTCTTAATAAATTAGCGATTGCAGGCGGTGTTGCGTCTAACACCTCATTGAGAGAGAATATTGAAGAGGCGTGTAAAAAAGAGGGGATAGAATTCTATCATCCTTTGCCTATTTATTGTACAGATAATGCTGCGATGATCGGTGCGGCAGGTTATTATAATTATTTAAAAGGTGTTCGTCATGGTTTGGATCTTAATGCCGTTCCAAATTTAAAAATCGGTGAAAGGTGATATTGCTATGTTAAATGACAAGCGTTTTACAGCAATAGTGTTGGCTGCCGGTAGCGGAAGCAGAATGAATTCTGATATACCCAAACAGTATATGGACCTTGATGGCATGGAGGTCATTTATTATTCGCTCGATGAATTTCAGAAAAGTGAAGTGGATGATATTGTACTGGTAACCAGAAAGGAAGATATAGAATATTGCCGTAAATCCATAGTTGAAAAATACGGTTTCACAAAAGTCAAGACAATTGTCGAGGGCGGAAGTGAACGATACTGGTCTGTGCGAAATGGACTTGCAGCGGTTGAAGAGTCGGAATATGTCCTGATTCATGACGGTGCGCGCCCTTGTATTGATCAGGAAATGATCAGGAGACTTATGGAAGAGGTTATTGTAAATGGAGCATGTACCGTAGGTGTACCGGCAAAGGATACAATCAAAGTTGTCGATGACGATTGTTTTGGTATAGATACACCTGATAGAAATACGCTTTGGCAGGTGCAGACTCCACAGGCATTTGACTATGCGGATTTGATGAGGGCATATGATGAAATGCAGAGGGATAACAATCTTAAAGTGACTGATGACACGATGATTATTGAGAAATATATTGGCCGAAAATCAAAGCTGATATTCGGTGATTACAAGAATATTAAGATCACCACACCCGAGGATATTGAGGTTGCAAAAATTTTTTTAAAAAAAATAAAAAAAGTTGTTGACATAGACATAGTCATGTGATAATATATCCATTGTCGCTGACGAAAGCAAATATACGTCAGAAGTTCGGAGAGGTATCGAAGAGGTCATAACGAGGCGGTCTTGAAAACCGTTTGTCCGCAAGGGCACGTGGGTTCGAATCCCACCCTCTCCGCT
>CADBCZ010000029.1 GCA_902793335.1 uncultured Lachnospiraceae bacterium | reverse complement strand
CAGGAAAAAGATAGATAATAGAAGAAGCAAAGCGAAAGGAAACAAAAGTTTTCATAACCCCATGGGTGCCTTTCGCAGCGCAGAAAGGCGGTTTATAAATATGAAAAAATTTAAAGTTGCGTTGATGATGGTATCTGTTATGTCGGTTGCATTTCTCGTGTGTGGATGTGGACCTGTTGAAAAAGAAGAACCAAATGTTCCTACAAAATATATTGAACAGGCAGATGATGCAGTAGAAGAATATAACGAGAATGTTGAAAAGCTTAATGAGACCGGCAATTCGGTTGATGAGAATACAGTAGAAGAGTAAGAATGATGGAAAAAACCAAGGAAAATCAAGGGAAATCACGAGAGAAATAAAAAAATTTTAAAAATATTAAAATTTCTCTTGATTTTTTTTCTGAAATGTGTATAATAATGATTTGTGAGTTGAACAATACACATTGGGGTATCGCCAAATGGTAAGGCAACGGACTCTGACTCCGTCATTTCAAGGTTCGAATCCTTGTACCCCAGTTGAGAATGGCTCTGGTGAGAATGATCACCAGAGCTTATTTTTTCGCATAAAATAAAGGGTTTCAGAGGTTTTTTACTGATTAAAACTTGTCAAAATGTATTCAATGAATACGTACAAATTAGTATTAAAAGAATATAAAAATAGAAAAGTTACCTATTTTTTTGAAAAGTTAGATGGTATGATTGATGGTATTTGATGGTATGAAATCACCACCCTTTAATCTGTTTTACCTGTTCAACTCTTTCCGGATCTGAATTGTGTTTCTCCAAAACTCTAATTATTCCAATTATTTCTTGTCGTGCAGTATCATCAAGTTTATAAAAGCTGGTTAAGAGATTATCTACATCAGGCATAGAGTTCATTCCATACATAAGCAGAAGTGGTTTTAGTGAATGCTTCAAATACACATCAATCCGATTACTCTTTAATATACCGCCCATACCATCAGGGAATGTTGGGTATATTTCTTCGTCTGATACCTCTCCGGAGAATGGTGAGGCAGAACATATTTCATTAACATCTATATCTAATTCATTAGCAATTCTTATAGCATAGTCGAATCTTATATGAGTATCCTTACTAATTATCGAATATAGTGTAGTGGGACTTACTCCAGCAGCTCTTGCAACAGCTCTAACATTAGTAGCTTTTTCATCAATAATTTCTTTTAATCTTTTTCCGTCACCCATTATCATAACCTCCATATATATGCTTTTGTTTAACAAACAGTAATAATACAACACACAACTTTCTTGTGTGTACTATCATAATACCACATTTTGAAAAATAAATAAATACGAGAATAGTACGATGCAGTCAATAATAAGACAAAAATAATAATTGCATTACGAAAGAAGTAAAAAATATTGATACGAAGTATTGACAAGTAGAAATCAGTATGTTATATTGATTACGAAAGCTAGAAACAATAGTTTTACGAATAATTGAGTAAGGAGGAACTTATATGGAAATGGTTGAAAGAACAACACATGAGGATATTAAAATCCTCACAGCAAAAGAGCTGGGAAGTGTATTGAAGATTGGAAGGGATAAAGCCTATGCCCTTATCAGATCAAAAGGATTTCCCTCAATATGTATCGGTAAGAGATACATTGTTACTGAAAAGGCGCTTAACGAATGGCTGCAACAGTATGAACACAAACATTTTGTTGTGTAATGCTTAAAGGAGGGTGGTACATCTGGAAGAAAAGAAAAAGCGAAATGCCAGAGGGAATGGAACGTTTATTGAAAGAGAAGATGGTACTTTCATATATAGAAAGAGTGCCGGATACAATCCCAATGGCAAGAGGAAATACATATCAGTGGTGGGAGATACCAAAGCGATATGTGTTAAACGTATGAAGGAAAAGGAGCAGGCTCTTAATAAGAGAAACAGCAGGGTTATTGTTAAGGATTACGATATGGTTGAGGAGTTATGTCAGCGACATCTTGATTTTCAGGTAATGAATAATGAGTTGAAGCCTAAATCAATAGACAGACGGGAAGATACCATCAGGAATCAGATAGAAAAATATCCCATAGGTAAGATGCAGATACAAGCAGTCAATCCGGCAGATGTTGAAGATCATATTAGTACACTAATAAAAAAGAATCTTTCAGTATCAACGATTAAGAAATCTCTTGATGTAATGAATGCAGCTTATGAGTGGGCGGTATTGAGAACAGAGATTGATTATAACCCCGTTGCTCAGATTAAGAAAAGTATAGTCAAACGATTATCTAAGCTGGAGAGCAAGAATGCTGCGGAGGCGGATGTAATTGTTTTGTCTGAGGAAGAGGAAGAACTATTCCTGCAGGAGACAGTAAGGACAAATGCCAACAATGGTGAATACAAATATGCAGGCGGTTGGTATGGCAGGCTGTTACTTCATACGGGAATGAGAGTTGGTGAGCTTATCAGTCTAACATGGAAGGACTTTAATGAAGAAAAAGGGCTGCTTACGATTGATAAGAACACATCACTTGCAAGAAACCGATCCAAATCTCAATCTGAAAAAAAGTACCTTTCTAATAAGGGTACAACAAAGAATCAAAAGGCAAGGATTATTCAGTTGTTTCCTGAAGCTATTGATGATTTGAATAATATCAGAGAACTTAATCCGGGTAAGCCGAATGACCTTATCTGCAGAACGAAAACCGGAGGACAGTACACCGATACAATGATGGAACACCTTATGAGTACAATTTATAAGCATGTGGATTTTGTTAATGAGGTTAGTGGTCTGCATATACTTAGAAGAACATTTGCAACTCGTATGCATGAGAACGGTGCTTCGGTAAAGGAGATAGCAGCTTATATCGGAGATTTGGAATCTACAACATTACGGTATTACATAGCGGTAAGAAAGAAGGTGGTAATGGGAAATGAGGTGACACAGGTTGTTCCAATGCCGAAGATAAGGAACAATGACTTGAATGAAAAGAAGAATGTCCCTGCTGGAAACAAGGACATTCAAGAGTAGTAAAACTAAGGAGTCTCACATACTCGTACTCACAACACAAGTATAACAGAGGCTCCTTAAAAAAGAAAGAGATTTTTTGGAGGAGTTAAAGTATATGAATATTTTTGAAAAGGTCAATGCTTATGTCACAGCTAAGGCTGTTGCAGAGCATTACGGCCTTAGTGTACGCAAAAATGGAATGGCTTGCTGTCCGTTTCATAATGATAAGCACCCTAGCATGAAGATAGATTCTCGTTATTACTGCTTTGGATGTGGTGCTAAGGGTGATGCCATAGATTACGTGGCTAGGTTATATGATTTGTCTCAGTATGATGCTGCATTAAAGATAATAGCCGATATGGGACTTCAGATTAAAGATGGAAAGAGTTCGGTGTTATCTCCCAGTGCAATAAGCAAGATTGTAGAAAAGAAGAATCAGCAGAGAATTGAGGCAAAGTTCAAAGGCTGGTGTCTTTCAGCGGTTAATTCCCTATGTAAATGCAGAGATACAATTAAATATATTGATGAACAGTTAAGCACAAGGTATCAGGGAGCTGTTTTTGATATTCCGGAAATATCGGTGTTATATCATGATAAGCTTGTCATCACTTATATGCTTGATATCCTTTGCACCGGAACGGAAGAGGAGAAGATGGAACTCTTCATTAAAGGTCGGAGGGAGGTGTCAACCATTGTCGAGAGAATTGATAACGTCAGAGCAGGCTTCATGGCAGGAAGTGGCGGAGATCATAGACAGAGAAATGACTACTGTTGATGATGTCTATGAGCAGCTTCTTAAACGCAAGGATGGTGCAGTTAAACAAAGCATACCTAATTACTATATTGTCCTGAATAAAGATCCGCTTCTGAAAGAAAAAATATGCAGAAACGAAATGACAGACCGTAATGATATATGCGGAAAACTTCCTTGGAAACGTTCAGCAGGTGAAAGTATAAATGACGATGATATTGATAATCTTTGTATGTATATGGAAAGCAACTATGGGCTGATGAATGATAAGAAAATGCTCAAGGCAATAAATGTTGTTGCAACGGAAAATGGTTATCACCCCATTAAAGATTACCTTGAAAAGCTTGTGTGGGATGGCAAAAGCAGGATTGGAGAATTTTTACCAAAGTATATTGGTGCGGATAAGTGTGAATATACTTATGAGGCAACAAAGCTGTTGCTTATGGCACTGATAAGCCGGATATATTCTCCCGGTATTAAGTTCGATACGATGATATGTCTTGTGGGAGGACAAGGTATAGGAAAGTCAACATTGTTCAGATTGCTTGCAATAAAAGATGAATGGTTTAGCGATGATGTGAGACGCCTTGATGATGATAATGTCTTTCGGAAACTGTATGGTCATTGGATAATTGAAATGTCAGAAATGATTGCAACAGTTAATGCAAAGAGTATTGAGGAAATCAAGTCATTCCTTAGCAGACAGAAGGAAACATACAAGACACCATATGATAAGTTTCCAAAGGACAGACCTAGACAGTGTGTATTTGTGGGAACAACTAATAATATGGATTTTCTTCCAATGGACAGAACGGGAAACAGGCGGTTTGCACCAATACTTACCCATGCAGATAGAATTGAGAAGCATATCCTTGAGGATGAAAAAGAATCAAGGGAGTATATAGATCAGCTTTGGGCGGAAGCTATGCAGGTGTATAGAAGCGGAGATTACAGCTTAAAGTTTATGTCAGATACAGAGAATTATCTTGCAAAATTGCAGGAGAACTTCTTGCCGGAGGATACTACGGTTGGTCTTATAAGGGCATGGCTCGATGATACAACGGAGAAATATGTTTGTTCACTTATGATTTTTAATGAAGCTCTTGGGGGAGAGGGCAAGCCCAAGCATTATGAAGTTAAAGAAATCAATAGGATCATGAAAGAATGTATATCTGACTGGATACAAATTGATAATAAAACTCATCGTTTCAAGAAGTATGGCATTCAGAAATATTGGTTTAGGAAAGAGTGCGATGACGACGGATTTGTTAAATGTGATCGTGATGATCTGGCATTTGAATAAAAATAAAAAAGTTTTTATACGTTTGTTTACGGTTTAAGGTTTACAAGATTGTAAATCATAAACTGTAAACAATGGGTAAAAAACTTTTAAAATTATTTAATTTATTATTATACAGGCATAAGCCGGAAAGGAACAATTATGGAGAGATACAATTATAAAGGAATTGAAATCATTGGGATAGATCATGGCTTTGGAAATATCAAAACTCGCAATACACATTTCAGAACAGGAGTGATAGTAAAGGATACTGAGCCATCTATCGCAACGGATGTTGTAAAGTATGAGGACAAGTATCTTGTTGTGGGAGAGGATCACAAATCTTATGAACCGGACAAGGTGCTGAGTGATGATTATTACTATCTGACAATAGCTGCCTTAGCTAAGGAATTGAGAGTGAGAAAGATAGATAATGCGAATGTGGTGGTAGCAGCAGGGCTTCCTCTTATGTGGCTTGGTGAACAGAAGGAGAACTTCAAAAATTATCTTATGAGGAATAAGGAATTGAAGTTTGAATATAAGGATGTTCAGTATGAGATAAATGTCATAAATGCTTATGTGTTTCCCCAAGGCTTTGCAGCGGTTGCTGGTCGGATGAAAGATTATGACGGGATGAATATTCTTGTTGATATAGGCAACGGTACTATGAATGTGATATACATTTACGATCATAAGCCTGTATCATCAAAATCCTATACGGATCAGATGGGAGTTGAGGGCTGTATAAGAAAGATGCAGGCTGAAATCCTTAATAAGATGCAGTATAAGATTCCTTATGAATCATGTGAGGAGTTTCTTATCAAGGGTAATGCAGCACTTCCGGAGAAGTATATCAGTGTCATGGATAAGGTCGCAAGGGAGTATGTGGCAGAAATCATCAATCGGTTAAAGGAGTATGAGTATAATCCGGAGATAATGAGACTTGTAGTTATGGGTGGTGGTGCAGGAATCGTTAAGAGGTATATTGATATTCCTGAAGCTAGGATTGAGTACATTGATGACATTCGTGCAACTGCTGTGGGATATGAGGTTGCAGCTTATACAAATATGCAGAAAGAGTTGATGTAATGGATAGGAATAATAAATGCTTACACCTGCGTTTCAATCTTGCGGATAAGGAAGAACTGGAGCTTTGGAACTGGCTGCATAGCGAGGCTATGGCATATCAGAAATCGCTTAACGCATTTATGATATGGGAGCTTAACCATTTGAGGAACAGCAACGCATCCTGCAATAACGGTGAGGATATTGCAGATAAGATTGCAGACAGAATACTCGAAAGGTTAAGCGATAAGGCGATATTCACAAGTGTGTGTGATAGTGATGATAAGCAAAAAGATAATAATTCTTATGCTTATGCAGGAACGGAAACGCAAAGCATTGTGAATGAGCCTGTGGAATCCAGCATATCGGATGATGTGATGGATTTCATGAATGGATTTTAAGTAGTAGCAGGTTGCTACCACTTAAAGTCCATTAGCAGCCTGAATGGTAGCATAAATGCTACCACTTCACAACATACCGGTGATATGTTGTGAAAGCAATCTGCAAAGCTATATGTATCATGGCAATAGATATATATGTTTTGGGGATTGGAAGGCGGCGCATACATCGTGCATGGGCACGATGCACCCGATGAAACGGGGTACGTTTCCCCTCGGAGAGCGCAATGGTTTTGATGGCATGGCTGTCAAAACTAATATTGCGTTACTCTTGGAAAGAGTAACAGAAGATTTTGTGCCGTTTCCGGCACCCGTTCTTATAACTAAAATTAAAATGTAGATTAGAATGCTTGCGGTATTGTATGAGCCTGAGAGACCAGATTTTGAAAATTGATTTGTAACAATATCATGAATAGCAGAATTAAACGGACAGAAAAAGGGAGGTGAAAATACTATGGAGAAAAAGCAATATTTAAGCGTATCAGTAACAAAGGGAAGGGGAAGTCTTAATCATAATAACAGGGAGTTCGTAACAAAGAACGTGGATACCAACAGGATTAAGGATAATATAACCTACACAAAGCAGGCGATAGAAGAAGCCTATGATTTGTGCTTTGAAAGGGCTGTTGAGGAGTATGATGCAAAGCAGAAACGCAAGGACAGAAAAATTGGGAGCGCAAAAGATTATCTTGAGAAGATCAGACATTCCGGCAATAAGGAAAAGGATTTCTATGAGATAGTAGTTCAGGTGGGAAATATGCAGGACTGTTCGGTTGGATCTGAGCTTGGGGATGTGGCAAAGAAGATACTTGATGATTATATGCTTTCATTTAGTGAAAGAAATCCAAACCTTTATGTGTTTAATGCGGTAATGCACCTTGATGAAAAAACACCACACCTGCATATAGATTATATACCCATAGCAAGAGAGTATAAGCAGGGCATGATGGCACGTAACAGTCTTGATAAAGCTCTTAAGGAAATGGGAGTTGAGGTAGAGGGGAAGGTGAATAAGCATAATAACAGAAATAAATGCTGGCAGGAGCAAGAGAAGAATGTCATTGAGGACATTATGGGCAGGTATGGTATTAAGCGCACTGCAGATAAGGGACTTCATAGGGAACACATGACGGTAGATCAGTATAAAGCAACTGTGGAGCAGATACATAATGAAGTGAAAAGCATGCCAAGACAGATTGAAGAATCTTCTGTCCCTTTTAGCAAAACAAAGGTTATGGTGGAAAAATCCGAATTGGAAAAGCTTGAAAAGAGATCGAGGCTGTCTATGGCGCATGAGAAAGCAGCTAAGGAGCTGATTAAGGAGGGAAAAGAAGAACTTAAACAGATAGCAGAAATGAAAGAGGAGGCAGCACAAAACAGGGAAAGGTCAAAGGAAAGTCTTTCTGCTGCACAAAACAGAAGTGAAGAGATACTTTCGTTGACAGAGTACAAGGCAGAGGGTATATTAAGAAGTGCAGAGATACAACGTAATGCTGTCAAGAGATACAAGGAAGATTATATTGAAAAATATAATGAGCAGCTTGAACTCAATGAAAGATATGAGAAGCTTCAGGAAAAGTACGAAGCTAGAGAAGATACGATAGACAAATTGGAACTTAAAATAGATAGACTTACGCATGAAAAACTTGAAGTGCAATGGGAACTTGAAATGCTGAAAAAAGCATTTGATAAAAAGTTGAAAGCTGCAACGGAGCCTTTGAACAAAAAGATTGAGGAGCTTAAAGATACGGTGAAGCAGGCGTATGGTTATCTTGCATGTGTTGTAAAAGCTGCCGGAATGCTTGTATATTCCAAAGATTCTTACAGAGCAAATCTTACTACTAAACAAAGTAATCTCATAGAGGCTTTATCGAAATATGTTTCAGTAAGAGCAAAAGATCATGGTTTTGACGATATAGCTGATGATGTGGATAAGCATATCGGAATATCTAATGGTATTAGTGAATTGTTGCCAAAGGAACGAAAGAGAGACAGAGGAATGTCACTATAAACAATAGCATATAAGTGTCAACAGGCAGAAAGGAGCTGCTATGGAACTTAAATATCACAATGAGGGAGACTATCTGATTCCTGATCTTGAGTATAATGAACAGACAGATATAAATGAAACTGGAGATGATGAACAATTTTTATCAAAGTATGGAATGCTTCGTGAAACATTCCTGAAGGAACACCATAGGGGTATTTATACCGGAAAGCTGTTAAAGGGTACGTTATTATCACATTGCCTTGAGATACAGAAGCAGGCAGAAGAACGTGCAGAAAGAATAGCTGCTCAAATGATGGCTGCGGAAGGTGTTACGGAAGAATTGAAAGCTGACGATCAAATGGAGTGGGTACGCAGAATGAATTCTATTAACAATCGTGTTGACGAGATTGTATTTTCAGAAATAGTATATCAGTTGTAAATGTAATACGGTCTGGGGAGCTTTTCTCCAGATCGTTTTCATTATAATAATAAAAGAAGAAAGGATGCGGTGATTATGGGTAAGGGTTATAAGGCAGGTTATATGGCATTGCAGGGAGATTTTGTTACGATTACAAGTGAGAACATAGGAGAAATCCCAAAGGAGCTTAATTTATTATTTACGAAGTGGAAAGAGTACGCAGAGAAAAATAAAGAGGATTATTACAAAAACGCATTTTATTGTCCGGTCAAGGGAACAAGTGAAGTATTCAGATATGAAGGTGTAAATTACAGAATCTATCCGTCATTCTTTGATATAGATGGAGAATATTTTGAATACTTGATGTTAAGGCAGATAGAGAATGAGCTTGTTGAGATGGGAGCTGAGGAAGTGTTTTGTACTGCGGTGATGGATTAATAAGCAGATTAAAATAAATACTTTAATATTATAAATAAATAGTGTAATATAAAAGGAATGTTTATTATAATGATGTGAATGAGGAGAGTATTGTGGAAATAAATTGGAATATAATTCTTGCGGCATTAGAAATAATATTGATAGCAATGCAATATAAGTTGTCACGCAAAATAGATAAACAATCGCAAAAAAAGGAAAGAGGTTACTTTATATTGCAAGATAGTAATTTGGTGAAAAAAAGTATGTTTGAATCAAGTGAATATAAAGACGTTGAGTATTGTAATCATGTTAGATATTTATATGATCTTGACGGAGCATTACCATTTTGGTTAAGAGGTAATAGCGATGTTTTCGTCAATAAAAGAAAAATAATGGTAAATAATAGAATTGTAGAAAATGAAGATTTGCTCGATTTGTTTGTAAGCGTAATCGAACAAAATGAATGTTATGGTATAATAATACCGCTTAATGAAACTGAAAAAAAACAAAAATTCATAGATGTGACAATAGATATATATATTAAAAGTGTACTTGGATGTAAATATAGAGAAATAATAATATTGAAATTTGAAAAGAGTCCTGATGAATTGTGGAGACTTGTTAGGAGAATGATAAAATTTATTGATGAAAAGTGGTAGTAGTAATAGTGATAATCTGATGTGTAAGTTGGAGGGATTATATGTTTTATAAAATGATTAAAAAAAAGTGTGATGAGTGGTATGAATCAGAAGAGTGTTCTATTAATGATGTAATATCATACATGGAAAATAGACACATGTTAAGAGATGTTCAAATACAGGCAATTAAAACATATTTATTTTTAAAAATAAAATGTCAGTGCAAACCATTAAGCACATTGTTTATAGAAGGCTATTTTAATTCATTAGATATAGATGAATTAGAAGTATCAACATCAACAAGAGCATATTTAACAACACACTCTGAAGCTGTAGCTCTATTAGAATATTCCATGTTAAAAAATGAAAAAGGGGAACAAGTATCTGAAAAAATTGAAAACCATATTAAAAAAGAGCCTGATAGTATTGACTATAAAAATGTTTTTAATGAGATGTTTTATAATGTGAGCTATACGGAATATTTGTTTAGTCTTCCTATGGGGGCAGGAAAGACATTTCTAATGGCTTGTTTTATATATCTAGATTTATATTTTGCAATGAATGAACCATTAAATCCGGCTTTTGCACATAATTTTATTGTTTTTGCCCCGTCTGGATTAAAAGCATCAGTTATACCTAGTTTAAAAACTATACAGAGGTTTGAACCTGATTGGGTAATACCTGAACCTGCAGCAAGTAATATTAAAAGAAATATGATTTTTGAAGTATTGGATCAGTATAAAACAAAAAGCAAATCAAATAAAACAAAAAATCCAAATGTTCAAAAAATAGCTAATCATCAGCCGTTGTCAGAATTGTTTGGATTAGTTGCGGTTACAAATGCAGAAAAAGTTATTCTTGATAGAATAATTGAAAAAGACGGTCAATTATGTTTGTTTGAAGAAACGGACGATGATAGAGATAGACAAGCGAATGAATTGAGGAATTTATTAGGAAAGCTGCCATATTTATCCATATTTATTGATGAAATGCACCATGCTGTTAGTAATGAAATAAAATTAAGAGCTGTAGTTAACTCATGGGCAAAAAATAATATCATTAATTCTGTAATAGGTTTTTCTGGTACTCCTTATATTGATAAAATGGAGAAAATAAGTGTTTATGATAATTTGAATATTGGAACAATGGAAATAACAAATGTGGTATATTATTATTCTTTGATAAAAGGTATAGGAAATTTTTTAAAAAAACCTACTGTTGAAATAATTTCCAATGCAACAACAGCAAATATTATTGAAAGTGGAGTAAGGGAATTCCTTGATAAATATAAAGATAAAAAATATTCTGACGGGACTACGGCTAAACTAGGGATATACTGTAGTACGATAGAAAAACTAGAGGAGATGGTTTATCCTATTGTTGCGAATATTTTGAGAGAATATAATATGCCGTTAGAATGTATTTTAAAGTATCATAGGGGTAATCCCAAATATCCTCAGCCTATAGATAGTCAAATGAAATTTGAAACGCTTGATAAAGATATTTCTGATATTAGAATAGTATTATTGGTTCACATTGGAAAAGAGGGGTGGGATTGTAAAAGTTTAACAGGGATCATTTTATCTCAAGAAGGGGATTGTCCTAATAATATGGTTTTACAAACTTCTTGTAGATGTTTAAGGCAAGTAGATAAGAATAAGATCGAAACGGCTCTCATATATCTAAATGAAAGTAATGCAGAAAAATTAAATAAACAATTGATTCAGCACGAACATTTATCTCTAAAAGAGTTTCAAAGTATTAAAAATGACATGGTGGAACTTAAAAGATATAATAGAATGAAAAGATTGAATGTTCCGGCTATAGATTATTATCAATTAAGAATAAATTATAATACTCTCATTGTTGAACAAGCAGATGTTTATAATGGTATAAATAAGTCAACTTTAAATACCGGTAAAAAGGATGGTATTAAAAGGATTACGGATTTATCATTTAATGCTGGGGAAAGAATAGTTGATGATAAAGAATATGGGGATGAAATAGCAGATTATACAAAGTGGCTTTATTATATCAGTAAAAATGGTTTTGGAACACCATCACTACAAGAACTAAAAAATTATGACGAAAAACTTAAGGTGATTTTTAATATTATTACATATAACCAAGATGATATTACTTATTTTTCTTCAAAATATGATAGAAAGAAAGTAGAAAGTAATATTAGAAAAGCTTTTTTTGATAAGCGGGAATATAATACTATCGAAGAATTAGTGCCTGAAAAAGCGGAATTATTAAAGATTAATAATTTTACAAGTGAAGTAAAAACTGAGCACCCGGAAGATTATTATCCTGATTCTGAAGTGGTTGAAAAAATTATAAAAGACGATAATGGAAAGTTGATACCAGATAAAAAAACAAAAGAGTTTATGGATTATGCACAGAGAATAGGTAATGAAAAAATACTTATAGAATTAGAACTAGAATATTATTCACATAAAAACAAGGATAGATCATTTCATTATTTGCCATATAAAACAGACAGTAAGTTTGAACAAAAATTTATAAAAGAGGTTTTGTCTTTAAGCGATATAAATAATTTAAATTTAGAATTGTATTATAATGGAGATGATATACTAACAGAATTTAATATTAAATGTTATAAAAATGTAGGCAATGGATGGATATACGTCGGGGCATATTTCCCGGATTTTGTAATTATTAAGAGAAAAAATGAGAATGAGATAGAAAAAATGGTCATCGTAGAAACAAAAGGCGGGATATATGCTAATGATAATAATTTTATCGAAAAGAAAAAGTTTATGGAGAAATTTTTTATAAAGCAAAATAATAAGAAGTATGGTTATGAAAGATTTTCATATTTGTATTTAGAAGATAGTCAATCTGAAGATGAGCAAATTATAACTGTTCATAAAACAATAAAAAAGTTTTTTGGAGGAGAATAAAATGCCAATAAAATATGTACCATTTGTTCCTGAACCAGTTGAGGGACAAGCAGTATTATCAAATTTTAATAGAGTTTTAAAGTATAAAGGTGTTGATGAATTATCAATGACTTTACAACGTGGTATGCCTTTATATGAAGTTGAAAGACAAGAAATTATAGGTGACAATTTGGACGGTAATATGTTAATTAGAGGAGAATGTATCTCGGCTTGTGCATATTTGAAAAATAGAGGAATTCAGGTTGATTTAGTTTATATCGATCCGCCTTTTGCGAGTGGAGCTGATTATGCGAAAAAAGTATATATTCGCAGAAACCCTAAAGTGGCAGAAGCCATTAAACAAGCTGAGAAAGAGCTAGATATTGAAGAATTAAAGGCATTTGAAGAAAAAATGTATGGAGATGTATGGGATAAAGAAAAATATCTCAATTGGATTTATGAGAATCTAATGGCTATTAAATCTATAATGAGTGAAACATCATCTATTTATGTACATTTAGACTTTCATATTGGTCATTATGTAAAAATTATAATGGATGAAATATTCGGAGAAGACAATTATCAAAATGATATTTATTGGTACTATTATAATAAGTTGCATGGTGCTACTAAACAAGTTTTTCCAAGAGCAACTGATATGATTTTATATTATGTGAAAAATAGAAATTCTGGTTTTACGTTTCATCATTTGACGGAAGAACGAGACAAACCAGTAAAAAAGTTAAAGTATAGTTTTGTTGATGGAAAGATACAAAATGATAAAGATGAAAATGGAAAAGCAATTACATATATGAGTACAGAAAGACAAATTGACAATGTTTGGAGATTGTCGATGTTACAACCTGCTGATAAAGAAGAACCGGTTGGGTATGCAACCCAAAAACCTGAGTCATTATTGGAACGAGTTATTGGGGCTTCTAGTGATGAGAAAATGATTGTTGCTGATTTTTTTGGGGGGAGTGGTGTTACTGCCGCTGTTGCTAGTCGATTAAATCGTAAATTTATACATTGTGATATTGGTATTAATTCAATTCAAACAACGAGAGATAGATTGAGAAAAACAGAAGCAGAATTTGATATAATTGAGATTAAGGATGGCGTGCAGCTTTTTAGAAATCCTGTGCAAACAATGGATAAGATAAAAGAATTGATACCAGGACTAAAGAATGAGGATTCGTTGGATTCATTTTGGGAGGGGGCAATTAGTGATAGTAAACTTGGAATGATTCCAGTATATGTTCCTAATTTGATGGATAGCTCAAGCAAATTGCTAGACAAAGTAATGATCAATAGAATTATTCATCAAGCAATTCCTGAGTTGAATAGTACTATAAAGAAAGTTATTGTTTATTATGTAGATATTACCGACATTAATGAGATTAATAAGTTCATAAAAGAAGATGATAGCACAACCGTTGAAATTGAATTAAGGGATTTAAAGGTGGTACTGGATGATGTCGTAATTGAGGATTATATCGAAACACATACTGAAGAATTACATGAAGATTTATTTGGAGGCTATGCTGTTTATATTGATAAATTTATTAGTGATAGGGTTATGAATAAAATAAGTGATTTTAATAACAAATCAAGGATGAATGCGACAGAAAAGAAACCGTTTAAGCCTATTGTAATTAGTGAAGATGGCTTAGAATTAATTGAATTTTTGAGTTTGGATTGCACATCTGATAGTGGGGAGTGGCATTCTGATGGTGAAGTGAAAATTGACAAGTTAGGGTATATGATTGTTAACGGAAATAAAACAAACGAATTTTGGGATTGTAGAGTATGTTGCAGAGAAAAACCGTTAAGGTTGAAGGTGAGGAATATATGTGGAGATGAAACTATTATTAAGTTATAATCAATATTTACTTTGAATAATTTGAGGGTTATATGAAAACAATAGATGAATTGGTTTATTATTGCAATGAGCCTGAGCCTATAGGTGCGATAATGTTAGAAGGCGAATGGGGATGTGGAAAAACATATTTGATTGAACATGATTTGCGTAAGAGACTTGTAGAAGGTTTTGTTATTATAAGAGTATCATTGTTTGGAATGGCAAATGTTGATCAAATTCATTCTGAAATAAAATATTTATGGTTGAGAGAATATTCAAAAGAAAAAATAGGCGAGAAAAAAACAGATGTAGCACATAAGACAAAAGAATTATTGTCTGGTATGTCTTTTTTGCCAGAAGTAATAAGAGAAGTAGCTGCTACGGATTGGGTATCATTTCTTGAAGTTAGTAATACGATTAATGAAAAGAGAGTGATACTTGTTTTTGATGATTTGGAACGTTGCAAAATAAATATCGTAGAACTATTAGGTGTAATAAATGATTACTGTGAAAACAAAAAAATTCACGTTATTATTGTTGCAAATCAAGAGAAAATTAAGTCTATTAATGCTTCCCAAATAATAAAGGGTAAAATAGAACTTGTTGATGAGCAAAATAAACAATCAGTAATTGAGAAAAAGGGAAGTGTTACAGTTGCTATTCCGAAAGATAATTATAATTATATTACTTATGATGAGATAAAAGAAAAAATTATTAAGAGGACTGTAAAATATTTACCAAATTACTCGCAGATAATTGAAAATGTTATTAATACATTTAAATATCAGGATGATGAGTACAAAGATTTTGTAATAAAGAATGAATCAGACTTGATAGATTTATTTGCACCTTACAGAGAAAAAGCTTTTGATAAGAGTGAAGAGAAAAGAACGCATAATATTAGAAGTTTGAAATGTGCGATAGCAGATTTTTATAGAGTATATAAGATGTTAGAAAAAAACAATGTTACAGATATTGAAGTTTGGTTCAAAAGTTTTGTAACTTGTGTATTGTCATATAGAGCAGGAATAATTGATTGGGAAGAAATAGAAGTGCCATTTCCAACAGGTTTATTTGGTAAATTGTATCCTGAGTTCGAAAACGGATATATTTTACCCGCGGAAAAAACATGGATTCGTTTTGGTGTTTGGAATGAAGAATTGATGCAGAAAGAAATAGAAGATATTATTTCTAGAAGAAATGCTGATGATCCTTTTGAAGTAGTTAAAGGTAATTCATTATTATATATTGATGAAGATGTTGTTAAAATTGGAATGTCAGGAGTGATTAATGCTGCTTATTTAGGGAAACTTGAATTAGATGATTATGTTCAACTAATTATAAATAGTTACCAGCTTAGATATTGTGATTATCAGTTGAAAGAATCAATAAAATGGGATGAGGTAAAAAAGGGAGTCAATATTTGTATTCAAAAAATGTTGGAAGATGATTCTTTGGTTGATCTTTGTGAAAATGTTCTAGATGATAATTCGAAAAACATATTCACAAAGGATGAATGGGAGACTTACGAAATAATAAGTAATTTTAGAAATAGCAATAAGTTAGTACTTTGGCATAATAGGGATATTTATATTAAAAAAACAAGAAATAGTTTTATGACGTGTTTTATCTATTTAAATAATAAACAATTTTATAGTTTTGATGAGGAAATGGCTGTTGTAACTGCTGACTCGTTTGATAAAGCAAGTAATGAAGATAAATGTAATGGAATATATTGGTTTAAATCAATGTGGGAAAAATTGATTATATCGAGTGATATTGATATTAAGGATAGTCTTGTTGGCTTTAAAAAGTTAAGTGAATTACTTTTAGATTTAAAGTTAAATTATGATAATAATGGTAGGGTTATTGCAAAAAAACATGCGGAATTATTTATGCAAACTATTGAACAGCTAATAAAAATATGCATTCAAAAAGATACTGAATGAAAAATGTATGTTCAAGATATAGAACAGATTAGTGATAATAATAACTAAAGCGCTCTTAGAGAAATACGTCCAAAAAGTTTATTCAGAGAAAGTTATTTAGAAGCGGAATGGTTCTTCGGAACAAATGGTTGTTCTTTAAATTCTGTAATAAAGTGTATAGTCCATTTATACTTATTTTAGAACGAATGATAGTTCTAAAGGAGGTATATATGGATATAGGTATGGTGGGCAAACGTATTAAGGAAGCTAGGGAACGTAAGAATCTTACACAAGAAGAATTAGCTGCTTTGGTTGATTTAAGTTCCACTCATGTGAGTGTAATAGAACGAGGTATAAAAGTACCTAAGTTAGATACATTTGTAGCAATAGCTAATACATTGGAAGTGTCTTGTGACGAATTGCTTATAGATTCGGTTGATCATTCTTCGGTTGGTGTACCTGGTGAGTTTGCTGAGATGATTGCAAAGCTTCCGGCAAAAGACAGGAAGAAAATAATTGATATTGTAAGGATATTTGTAGAAGAGTAGTTCTATATTCGAATATGGTCTACTCTTTTTCTCTTGATATTTTAGGTCTATTGAATTAAGATTATATCTAAAGAATGATATGACGGTTTATAGAACTATATATTAGGGGGATTAAATGTGACAAAGGAAGATTATATAGCGTTGATAGAGGTTTCAGATGCAATAGAGCAGTTGGATAGAGGTTTTGAAAATTGGCTTGGAGTAGGGCATGTTGGCGGAAATCTTGATGGTTTAGATAGATTATATGGTGTGCTCTTACGTAATGCTAATAAATGTTACTATAATGATGGTGAAGGTGCAGAACAATTATTTTTTGATCTGTTAACAGATTTGAGTAAAACGCCGGAAGATCGGGCAGATATATTATTGAATGGAAATATTCGATTTTGTGGTAACAATTTATAATAATATAATTATTTATGTTTGTATTTTGAATAATCCCAATTTGTCAAATAGTGTTTGGCGAATTTAATCTTTATTTATAAGATTTAATCTTCATTAAGTTTCAGTTTTCGCAAAGATTGCGAGGCGTATGGAATGTGTGATTTGAGTCAAGTTTTATATGATAGAGTAAGGGATATTAATATGACGTGATGCTAAAAAACTTGTGAATTATATAGATATTATTTTGATGTTGTGTTATTATTATATCAATAGTCAATAGACTTCAAGGGAGTTCTTCATGAAAGTATATATGGACAATTGTTGTTTTAATAGAATATTTGATGATAGAAGTCAACCGGTTATTTACTTTGATCGTAATTCTGTTATGATTGTTTTGGAATTGGTTGAAAAGGGCGTGTTTGAACTTTGTGGCAGTCAAATGCTTGTTAAGGAAATAGCTGATACTCCTGATGCTTTTAAACGAGAAAGATTAGAATTGATGTATTCTCTCTGTTCCTCTGAAGTTGAAGTTACAGAGTCAATTATTGAAAGAGCATACGATATTAGAGAATATAGTAATATTAGAACTAAAGATAGTATTCATCTTGCTTGTGCAGAATATGCTAATGTTGATGTGCTGCTTACTGTAGATAAAAAATTTATGAATAATGCAAATAGAATACCAGCAAAGGTTAAGGTAATGAGTCCAACAGAATGGTTATTGGAGGTGATTTCATGACAACAGCAGTTAAAATGGATGTGATGCCGGAAAGCCAAATACAAGCGATAGGGATAGAGGCTTTAAAAAGTAAATTAGGTGTTACAGGAACATTGAAGTTTCTTGAACAGTTTGATAATGGTGGCAGTGGCGATTATACAAAGGAAAAGTATGAGATTGATGATGAAAAAATGAGCAAAGAGGAAATGCTTAATATGTTCAAGTAATATATCTAAAAAGTTAGATGGTATGCTTGATGGTATTTTGACAACGGGTTTGATTGGAAGCCTTTGAAATCAAGGATCAAAGGGGCATAAGATTATGTCCTCTGACTCCGTCATTTCAAGGTTCGAATCCTTGTACCCCAGCTTAGGACTTCGGTAGGTTTGCCGGAGTCCTTTTTATTTCTAAAAAACAGTTCCTGAAATATGTATATATATGATATAATGAGCAAAGTAGCCGATTTATACACTTGTGTGCAAAATCGGATATTTTGCGAATGTCCACATAGAGACGACAGTCGACATGATATAATGACTATTATGTTGAATAAAAAACTTAGATTTATGAATGGAGATTATGATAATGCAGAAATACGGACAAAAAATAGCAATAATTACATTGATATCTGTATTGACTGTAATTTTTCTATACATAAATTATACTATTTGGGGTGGTAGCTATATTAAAGGTGATATAGAAGATAATATCCGCCATGAAATGCATTTAATTGGGGAGAGTTCTATATCTGAGCCTTCAGCAGCTGAAATCAATAATGAGTTTAAAAAACTCTTATCAACATGTCTAATCCCTGGAATAATTACTTGTGTGATGATGTCATGCGTTCTTTTTATCACAGTTTTGGTATATCATTATAATTTCTCCAATACTCTTGTTACGCTATCAGTGCGTCTAAATAATTGAAGATTCCCCTGTATTCATATTTCATTAAGCCAATGGAAACACATACAATGTGATCTGTTGGTGTATTTTTAGTGTGCAAAACAGGAGGAAATAATATATGAACAAAGATATAGTATTAGATGTACGAGGAGTATCAAAGACGTATGAGACAAATGATGGGAACAACACGATTGCCATAAAAAACCTTGATCTTATAGTACGTAGAAATGAGATGGTGGCTGTTATGGGGAGATCCGGGAGTGGAAAGTCAACATTGATAAACGTCATAACCGGTATTATGGAGGCAGATCAAGGGCAGGTATATATAGATGGTGAGAATGTTTTTGATTTATCTGGTGAAAGGGTTGCGTCTTTTCGGAGAAAGCATGTCGGTATTGTATTTCAGAATTATAATCTTATTGACAGTCTTACAATAGACGAAAATATCAGAGTTCCACTGATCATAGATGGTAAGCAAGACGGTATTGACGAAAAAGTGTTACATATAGCCCAAATAGTCGGAATATCAAGTATTTTGTATAAATATCCATATGAAGTATCCGGCGGACAGCAGCAAAGAGCAGGAATTTGTAGAGCGCTTGTTAACAAATCGAAAATTATATTTGCGGATGAACCTACCGGAAATCTAGATGCGAAATCCGCTGACCAGGTAATGAACTGTTTTGAGGATGCGTGCAGAGAAAACGAATCAAGTCTGCTGATTGTTACGCATGATGCAAAAGTAGCCAGTCATTGTGACAGAGTGATATTTTTACAAAATGGGTGCGTAGCTTTGGAAATGGAGAAAAAATCAAAGGATATTGCAGATTTTTATAATTCTATTTTGGAGACACAGAAGGAGGTGTTAGTATGACTACCCTTCTCGATATAATAATTACATTATTCAAAGGTAATTTGAAAAAATACCGTTTGTTTATAATATGCAATGTGATTTCTATAGGAATCTTATTTAGTCTGAGGATGATGTTGGATAATACGTCGTTAAATAATGTGAATATCGTTGACCCTATGATTTCTAGTAATGTGTTTGCACCGACTTTGTTTATGCATTTATTTGAGATTTTTTTTATTCCATATACGCTTATCCTTTTGAACAGACAGATAGTAAATAATTATGGTGTTCTGTTGTCGGTGGGGCTTTCGGAAAGACAATTTGTCAGTTGTATCCTGGTTGAAAATGCTTTGGTGATAGTTATCTCAGTTGTATTAGGGATGATAACAGGAGTCGCATTAGAGTTTGGTTTGATTATGATCATTAAACATATCATCAAAATCCAAACAGTGGTTTTTTCGCAGAATATTGTAACATACTATCAGACTATTGCTTTTTTGTTAATTGTTTATATGCTATCAATTGTTACGATTGTAATTACAAATATTCGAAAAAAGATATTCAATATAATAAATGATGGCAGAAAAGCAGAATGTGGAAAAGAACATAAATGTTTATTTATTATAGGATTGTTATGTTTTGTTATATCATTAACTGGATCCCTTATATTATTCGAGAGAACCGGTGGCAACATTATGCTTTTAGGTATAGTTTTTTCATACATAGGTTTAGCACTTGTGTGTTGCAATATCGATTTTCTTTTGAAAAAAATGAGGGCAAAAAGGTTATTTATTGTTTCTGATTATGAGTATTATCACAAGACGAACAAAAAACTATGTATAATGCTGATTGCCATTTATGGTGTACTGTTTTTTATAAATACAGTTTCATTGGTAATGGAGAGCGACTTTAAGAAAGATGTCGCTGTTTATTATCCGTATGATATGGTATTTACACAAGACAAGACAGAGAATGCGGATGATGTGAAAATAAATGAAATATTTGATTCGTTCGATGTTGATGTGAGATTTCAATCGACCGTACCGTATTTTTACATCGATGGGTTTTCAATCTTTGGAACAGATGATGTCAACATAGTAACCGGAAACTCGTTCATAGTACCCAAAGGTCATTTTTTGTTTGTGAGAAGTGTTGCTATAAATGATGGATATGTTCACGAGAAAGGCTTTGTTCCGGACGAAATTAATATTGCTGAAAAAAACTTCAAGTTATATGAAGATATTGACTGTATGCTTTTTTGCAGGGGAGGAGGATTAACAGACAGTATTGTCCTAATAAATCAGGAAGACTATGAAAGAATATCAAAGAAATTATCTAACGAGAAAAGCTTGAGGCTATTTTGTTTTGAAAATAAAGGATATCAGGAAGGGCTGGCTGATTGTCTTGAAAAACAAAGCGGAAGTGATGTTGCATCATACTATGAAGCATACAAGA
Organism: uncultured Lachnospiraceae bacterium; assembly: GCA_902793335.1. GTDB lineage: Bacteria > Bacillota > Clostridia > Lachnospirales > Lachnospiraceae > CAG-590. The sequence goes on along the minus strand of CADBCZ010000029.1, from coordinate 14,506 downwards.
GAGCTTCTCAGAGTTCGGATATATTATATCTTCTGATGGGATATATCTCGATAGTAATGTTGTCATGTGTTATCATTACGGTTTATTACAAAATAGAATCCGAGAAAGAAAAGGATATTTATAAATATAGACTGTTAATGGCAATAGGAGCAGAACAGGATTTTATACGAAAATGTATAAAGGAAAAACTGATAGTTGTATCGATTTTTCCGTTGACAATATCGTTAATTTGGATGATTATAGTATCGTATATCGATATGATTTCGTGCAATTATCAGTTCGTTGCGGTTTATAAATGTATAGCAATAGGTTTAGGGTTGGGAATTTTTATATATGGAATGTGTAATATTTACGCAAGAGGATTAATGAAAAAGATAAGACACCGGTAAATATATTAAGGAGCAGTAATTTATAATGAATATAGATAAAATTGAATATTTGGGACTTGATCGTGTGATGAGGCGTGGTAGTGCTGAAGTCATCGTAGATGAGGATGATACACTTTTTATTAAAGATCAAGTAAGTGGAGCTTATATGTTGGCTTGCAATAATAAAGAGGATGGTCTTGGACTGCTTGATCTTTATGGTGGAAAAGATTTTGATTTATTGATGGTTTCGGACGAAGCTCTTGGACAGGAAGTATTTAAAAGATACAATTTTTCAGAAAAAATTGATTGTTATCAGGTCGCATATTATGGAGAAAAACCATCACCCGATGAACGTATATCTGTCAGGATAGCTGATGAACACGATCTTCCTATGTTGATTGAAAACTATCGGATGATCAGTCCTGAAGAACTTGAGAAGGTTGTGACAAGAAAATCTATTTTGCTTGGGTATAGTAAAAATCAGTTAGTTGGCTTTATCGGGGAACATTTGGAAGGAAGCATGGGCATCCTTTATGTTTTTCCTAAATATAGACATAAAGGTTTTGGAAGTGCGCTTCAGACGCATCTTATCGCAAAAACTATGGAAGAAGGTTATGTTCCATTTGGTCAGGTAGAGAAAGAAAACTATGCGTCATTATGTTTGCAGAAGAAATTAGGCATGTCACGATCGGAGAAAATGATCGCGTGGATGTGGAGATAGCAGAAAGTTGCTTTGTTTAATAGTATGTTTTAAGTGTTTGTGAGATATTGGGGGGAGTTATGAAACTTGGTATTATAGGAACAGGAAAGATTGTAATTGATGCACTTTATGCATTAGAGCCGCTTGCAGGTGATAAAAATGTGGTAGAGTGCAATGCGATTTTTGCAAGACCTCATAGCAGGAGAAAGGGTGAGGAACTTGCAGGGAAGTACTCTATTGCTGAAGTATATACTGATTATGATGAGTTGCTTGATAAGGCAGATGTTGATACAGTTTACATTGGTCTTATCAACAGCGTTCATTATGAATACGCAAAAAGAGCACTTGAAAAAGGCAAGAACGTGATTCTTGAAAAGCCGTTTACTGGAACATACTCAGAGGCAAAAGAACTTGTTGAACTTGCAAGAAAAAAGAATCTGTATGTTTTTGAGGCTGTCACTGTTTTGCACAATGATGTAATAGAAAAGATGAAGGAAAATCTGCCAAAGCTTGGAAATATCCGTATGATGATGGCTAACTATTCGCAGTATTCCAGCCGCTATGACCGTTATCTTGAAGGTGTGGTAGATCATACCTTTGATCCTGATTTTTTGGGTGGAGCACTTCGTGATATAAATGTATATAATATCCATTATGCCGCTGCGTTGTTTGGAATGCCGAAGAGGACTTTCTATCACCCCAATATCGGATTTAATGGTATTGATACATCGGGAACTATGATTATGGAATATGATGGCTTCAGTGCCGTATGTACAGGGGCAAAGGATTCCGACAGCCCCGGATATGTTTTGATTCAAGGTGAGAAGGGTTATATGAGAATAGATGGAAAACCTAATATTGCAGATAACTTAACGATTGTGCTCACAGATGAAATTTCGGATGAAGTCACTAAGGATGCAGCGGGAGCTACGGTTCGTCCTGTTATTGAAGAACATTTTGTTCCACAGGAGGTTTGTCATCGAATGACAAAAGAGTTTGAAGATTTTGCGGCGATAATTGACAGAAATGACAGACAGGCAGCGAAGTATTATGAAAATGAGACCCTTGAAGTTATTAGAATTATTGAAAAATGATATAAGTGAGGATTACAAAATGAATAAAGTCAGACGAGCAAAAAAGTCAGACATACAAAGAATTCTTGAACTGTTAGTTCAGGTTGATATGGTTCATCACAATGGCAGGCCCGATATATTCAAGGGACCTGCAACAAAATATAATGAGCAGGAGTTGGAGGTCATAATTGATGATGACACTACCCCTGTCTTTGTGTGTGAAAATGAGGATGGAAACATAATGGGGCATGCATTTTGTGTCCATAAACAGGTGCTTGACGATTCAGTGCTGACTGATATCAAAACCCTGTATATCGATGATATTTGCGTGGATGAGGCATTTAGAAATCAATCAGTGGGCAAGGCGCTTTATCAACATGTGATTGAGTATGCTAAGGATGAAGGGTTTTATAATGTCACGTTAAATGTATGGTCATGCAATCCCGGAGCCATAAAGTTCTATGAAGCGATGGGATTAAAACCACAGAAGATAGGAATGGAACAGATATTATGACAGATTCAAACGTGTTTATTAAACTATGGAATAAAACAAAAAAGCCTGTCAACTATATCAAAAGCAAGACAGAAGGTCCTATGGAGTTCATGAAAACAGGTCGGATGGGTGCCAATATTGCGGCAGTCATCCTCTCAGTGCAGTTTCTATCATGGATTATAAAAGATATGATATATACCCACGCGGTAATTGCTATAATGCTGTCACTTTTGGTTGTCCTGTTGTTTGTCGAATTATTATGCCTTGTAATTAGGATTGTTTTTGGTGGCGTAAATCGCTCAAATATATATTTTATAACAGCATTTACGGTGATATTGACCAATAATCTGATAGCTAATCAGTTTAATGATGTGGTGCCTGCGATTCTTATGACCTTTGCCTTGGCACTTTCGTGTGATGTTACAGGAAGGTGTATGTGGGCATTTATTAAATGCAGAAAATTTAAACAGGTTTTTGCGTATGTGGCATTAACGATTTCATTTACCTATATTATCTTTTTTGCTGTGTTTTTTCATATGGATAACTTTGGCAAAGACCGAGTAGCTTTTTACAATCTCGTCACAAACTCAGTACATGACAGTGACACTGATAATGAAAATGTGAAGGACTTCGACAAATATCTTGAAAACGGAAGCTATGAAGTGGCATCGCTATCCTATGGTCCCGAATCATCGGAGGATATCGTAACCACAACAGTAGATTTTACTAAGTTTGATTCTTATAAAAACAGAAATCCTTTTCAAAAGTTTACTGAAATGATCAAAGATTATGATTTTGCACAGACACCAATAAAGGGTAAGATTTGGTATCCGTTGGGACAAAAGAATTGCCCTGTACTGTTCTTCGTGCACGGTAATCATATTGCAACAACACCATCATATCTTGGTTATGAATATTTAGGTGAGTATCTTGCTTCAAACGGTTATGTTGTCGTATCTGTGGATGAAAATATAATCAATAGTTTGGAAGAAGGAAATGATAAGCGTGCAATTCTTTTTCTGGATAATATGAAGACGATTCTTTCTGAGAATAAGAAAGCAGATAGTTTAATATATGATCTCATAGATCCTGATAGGATTGCGATTGGCGGACATTCACGAGGTGGGGAGATGGCAGCTACTGCTTATCTTTTTAACGACCTTGATGTCTATCCGGAAGATGGTAATGTGAAGTTTAATTATCATTTTAATATTTCATCCATTGTTGCGATTGCTCCATGTGTTGATCAGTATATGCCGGTTGGACATTCTGTAAGAATATCAGATGTCAATTATCTGCTCCTACATGGCTCAAATGATCAGGATGTAAGTGTTGACATGGGAGAAAAGCAATATAACAATGTGACATTTAGCGGAGACAGGGAAGGAGATTACTTAAAATCATCAGTATATATTCTTGGTGCAAATCACGGACAGTTTAACAGTCTTTGGGGAAGATATGATTTAGAAGGCGCAACTAACGGATATATAAACACCAATAATTTTATCGATGAAAGCGACCAGAAGTTGATTGCAAAAGCATACATACGTACTTTTTTAGACACAACTCTTAGACTGAATAATACATATAGGGAGTTGTTATCAGACGCTTCGGATTATCGCAGCTTTCTTCCTGATACGGTCTATGTAACGAATTATCAGGATTCGGATTTTAAGAGTCTGTGCTCATTTGATGATACGACGGATATTAGAAGTTACGGTGATGTCAAGGTCAGTTGTACAGATATGGATACCTGGACTATCGGTAAATATTCCCGCGGTGATGGTGGGGAAGGAGAGGACGACGTGCTGGTATGTAACTGGCGAAAAAATAAGAATCCCTCTATCTATGTAAGGTTTCCGGAAGTTGATATATCTGAGGGTGCGATATCATTTAGAATGGCCGATATGAGATCTGATACAGAAGAACTTAGAGAGGGACTTGATTATACTGTTGAGTTTACAGACATAAAGGGCAGAAAAGCATCTGTAAAAAATCCGAAGCTCATCTACCCTTGTCTTGCTGTACAGCTTTATAAACAAGATTTAATTTTTGGAAGTTATGAGTACAAGAAACAACTTGCAACTATTAACATTACACCGTCAATGTTTGAAACTTCCGATTTTGACTTTGCAGATGTGGTATCAATGAAGATAACCACTGATGGTACAAAGGACGGTAAGATAATAATAAACGATATAGGTTATTGGGAATAAATCACTCTAAGAGCTTGTTAGCCCATTCAATTGCATCGTCTATATGAGGTCGGAAATTGTCTTTTCCGACTTTTTCTACGAAATTATCTTTTAACATGGTGTGCATTGGCTGTTCATTGACGTGTGAGAAAATGAGTGTAATGTCTCTCTCATGGCAACGATCATAGAAGTTGTTTAATGAGTGCATTGCTGTTGCGTCAAGTGCAGGCACACCTCTCATTCGGATGATGATGATCTTAGTCTCATCACGATAGCTCATGGAATCAATCTGTTCTGAACTTCCAAAGAACATCGGTCCATAAATTTCATATACTCTTACCTGAGGTGGAATCGGTTTAAGATTCATTCCGTCAGGATCTTCATCAGGATCATAATATTTCCAGTTTGATACGCCTGATTCATCACTCATTCGTTTCATGAACAGAAGTACAGAGAGAAGCATACCAACTTCTATTGCAATCACGAGATCGAATACAACTGTAAGTGTAAATGTAAGAACCAACACGAGTATATCGCTTTTTGGTGCTGTTTTACATAAATGTACAAATGTACGCCATTGACACATGTTATAGGCAACAACGAAAAGGATCGCAGCTATTGTAGGCATAGGAATAAGTGCTGCATATGGCATTAAAACGACAAGTACAAGTATGAGCACTATTGAGTGAGTAAGCCCTGCTACAGGTGTACGTCCTCCGTTTTTTATGTTTGCGGCTGTACGGGCAATTGCTCCTGTTGCCGGGATTCCACCAAAGAGAGCTGAACCGATATTACCTAAACCCTGTGCGATAAGCTCCATGTTAGAACGGTGGTGTGAATTTATCATACTGTCTGCGACAACACATGATAAAAGTGATTCTATCGCAGCAAGTATTGCTATGGTGAATCCGTCAGACATAGCATTTTTAACCGCAGACAAAGTTAAGTGTGGAAGATGAAATGTTGGTAATGCACTGTTGATAGTATATAAGTCACCGATTGTATTGACGTTCAATCCAACAAGTTTTACCAATAGGATACTTACTATTATTGCGATGAGTGATCCCGGAATCTTTTCACTGATCTTTGGCCACACAATAAGGATAATAAGACTTATCATACCAACCAGAAACGCATATGGATAAAAGGTGGTGATGTTTGCAATAACTGCTTTTACTTTCTGGGCAGTTTCAATAGTTACTGTTCCCTTGGGATATGAAAGGCCGAAGAAATCTTTGAACTGTCCAATGACTATGGTTACTGCGATTCCTGCGGTAAAACCGGTGGTTATGGTGTAGGGGATGAACTTGATAAGTCCGCCTAAACGAAATACACCCATAAGAATCAGAATCAGACCTGCTACTATGGTGGCAAGCATCATTCCGTCCATTCCGCTGGTTGCTATTATTCCTGCAACTATTGTTGCAAATGCTGCCGTAGGACCTGCAATCTGTACACGGCTACCTCCAAAGAATGAGATTATGAAACCGGCTACAATTGCGGTGTAAAGACCTTCTTCCGGACCTACACCTGATGCAAGCGCTAAGGCAATTGATAGTGGAAGAGCAATTATTGCTACTATGATTCCGGATACAATGTCAGTTCCGAACTGTTTTCCACTGTAGTTTTTTAAGGTGCTAAAAAGCATGGGTTTTAATTTGTCTTTGTTCATTATATATATGTCCTTTACTTAAAAATTTACCAAAAGAATAATATCTCTATCATTTGGTTTTATCAAGCCTTTTTTGAAATTTTGGAAAACTTCTACAATTAATATTAGTTTAACTTTTTGCTTTTGTGTGATATTATGACAAGTAATTATTTTGATGATGGAGAGATGAAATGAAACATTACGATTACATTTTTTTTGATTTGGATGGAACGATAACTCAGTCAGAATTTGGTATAATCCGTTCTGCAAGGCATGCTCTTTTGAAGATGAATATTGATACTAGTGGAGAGAGCGATAAGGATATGCAGAAGTTTATTGGTCCTCCGCTACATCATTCTTTTTCGGTATTTTATGGAATGAGCGATGAGGATGCCGATAAAGCAGTGAAGCTTTACAGGGAATATTATGAAGTTGAAGGTATATTTGATGCACCCCTTTTTGAAGGCATGGAAGAGGTGGTAAAAACCTTGAGCAGTAAGGGAAAAAAATTATACGTTGTAACCTCAAAACCACAGGTGAGTGCTAAGCGTATAATTGAATATTTTCATTTAGATGACTATTTCACTGCGGTTATAGGTCCGGATAAAAGTGAAAAAAGCCCCAATAAGAAGCAGCTTATAGAGAGAGCAGTAGCTGAAAATGAAATCGATGACTTAAGAACGGTTATTATGATTGGTGACCGGAAGTATGATATAGAGGGGGCAAATGGCGCAAAGGTGGACTCTGTCGGAGTGTTATATGGTTATGGCAACCTTGAGGAGCTGACCGAAGCGGGAGCTACTTACATTGTAGAAAATCCTTTAGATATATTAGCTGTTATTGGATGAGGTGCATATTGACGGATGATGAAAATGTTGATATTATTTAGACTGTTGTTTAAAAAAGAATGTGTTTAAACAGGAGGATTTTACGATGCGTAAAAAAATAATAGCTTCAATAATGGCGATGACATTATGTTTCTCGTTGGCTGCATGTGGTTCTAACAACGTTTCAGCGGATCTGTCTGACAGTGCTTCATTAGATGAGGCAACAACATCTGAAAGCACGGAAAGTGACAGTGAAGGTGAAAGCGAAGTGGCAAAGATTCAGGAAGCAGGAACATTGGTGGTTGGTATTACAGATTTTGAACCTATGGATTATAAAGATGATGAGGGCAACTGGATTGGTTTTGATGCAGATATGGCTAATGCATTTGCAAAGAGTTTAGGTGTTGAGGCGCAGTTCGTTGAGATTGAATGGGATAACAAAGCTCTTGAGCTTGAATCAGGAAGCATTGACTGCGTATGGAATGGAATGACTCTTACAGATGAGGTTAAGAGTGCAATGGATTGTTCCAACGCATATTGTAATAACGCTCAGGTTGTAATCGTGCCTAAGGATAAGGCTGATGATTACCAGACGGTTGAAAGTGTTAAGGAACTCAATTTTGCTGTTGAGGTTGGAAGTGCCGGAGCAAGTGAGGCAGAGGCAAATGGTCTTAACTATACAGAGGTTAACAGTCAGGCTAATGCACTTATGGAAGTTGCGGCAGGAACTTCTGATGCAGCTATCATTGACTCATTGATGGCAGCAGCAATGGTTGGTGAGGGAACAAGTTATGCAGACCTTACATATACTGTTGGACTCAACAGTGAGGAATATGGTGTAGGCTTCCGCAAGGGCTCAGACCTTGTTTCGGCATTAAATGATTTCTTTAAAGCCAGCTATGATGACGGAACAATGTTAAAGACTGCAGAGACATATGGTGTACAGGCTGCACTTATAGAACAATAACTTATATAACAATTAATATACTGTATTTATAAAAGGGTGTGTTATTACACACCCCTTTTTAGAAAATGTGAGGTATGTGATGGACATATTTATGGAGCAACTGCCTATAGTTGTACATTCTCTTAATGTAGGTTTTTTACAAACTTTAAAGCTGTTTTTTGTTACTCTGATTGGAGCGCTTCCGCTAGGTCTGCTAATATGTTTCGGATCGAAATCAAAGATTACTCCGATTAGAATAATATTGAAATTATTTATATGGATAATCAGAGGAACTCCTTTGATGATACAGCTCCTTATAATTTATTATTTCCCCGGATTGGTACTGCATAATCCTATATGGGGCGGAGGTGAAGTCGGTAGATTTGTGGCATCGGCTGTGGCGTTTATTATCAACTATGCCTGCTACTTTTCAGAGATATTTCGCGGTGGCATCATAAGTATTCCTGTTGGACAGGATGAAGCCGGTAAGGTTCTTGGTATGACAAGATCACAAATATTTTTTAAGATTAAGCTGTTACAGATGATCAAGCGTATATTGCCTCCTATGTCTAATGAAATATTAACTCTGGTTAAAGATACTTCTCTTGCAAGAATTATTGCACTTCAGGAGGTTATCTGGGCAGGACAGGCATTTATGAAAGGATCACAGGGAATATCGGGTGCCATCTGGCCGTTGTTCTTTACAGCCATTTACTACCTTATATGCAACGGACTGCTTACACTTTTACTTGGTGGTTTAGAGAAGAAGCTTGAGTATTTCAGGTAGAATTGGAGGATACAATGAATATATTAGAAGTAGAACATATCGGAAAATCCTTCGAGCATACTGAGGTGCTAAAGGATATATGTTTTTCCATGGAAGAGAGCCAGGTGCTTTCTATTATAGGTTCATCGGGAAGTGGTAAAACTACACTGCTTAGATGCCTTAATTTTCTTGAACACGCAGATTCGGGCGTTATAAAGGTTGCGGGTAATGTTGTATTTGATGCAAACGATAAGGAATACCTCAAGGAATCTGTTGTAAGAAAGAACAGGCTGCATTTCGGAATGGTCTTTCAGTCATTTAACCTTTTTCCACAATATACAGCGCTGCAGAATGTAATGCTTGCAAAACAGTTGCAGGCAGAGAAGTTACCTGATTTCAAAGCCAGAAAGAAGGAAATATTTGCAGAAATCGAAGAGGAGGCAAAAGGATATCTTTCGCAGATGGGATTGTCTGAGAGAATGGACAATTATCCTCATCAATTATCGGGTGGTCAGTGCCAGAGAGTTGCTATAGCGCGTGCACTTGCAATGAAACCTGATATATTATGTTTTGATGAGCCAACCTCAGCGCTTGATCCTGAGCTTACGGGTGAGGTTCTCCGTGTTATCAAGGAACTTGCTGAGCAGAAGATGACGATGATAATAGTAACTCATGAGATGGCATTTGCAAGGGATGTTTCGGATAAAGTTATATTCATGGATGACGGTTACGTATTAGAGTATGGTACACCTGATGAGGTGTTCAATAATCCTAAGGAAGACAGAACAAAACAATTCCTGGGAAGATTTATTGAGGGATAGATAATAGAAAATGTATATTTAACGATACGAATATTTAATGGCAGATATGGCAGGATATACAAATAAGAAAAATGTATATCAGCCGTATTTGCCTTTTTTCTAATATGATGAGATAATAGGAAAAACAAAAATTGGAATGACAGGGGAGAAAAGATGAAAACAAAATATGTTTTTTTAGACATAGATGGAACTCTGGTTGGCAGTGATGCGTCTATACCTGAGAGTGCTGCTCTTTCAATCAGAAAAGCCAGAAAAAACGGACATAAAGTATTCATATGTTCAGGTAGGTCAAAATGTGAGATGCATGACAGTATATTGGAAGCAGAGCTTGACGGAATCGTTGGAGCATCAGGTGCATACATTGAGCTTGATGGAGAAGTGATTTACAGCCGTCCAATGACTCCGCAGATGAATAAGAGACTGTTTGATTATCTTTTGCCAAAGAAGGTTGCATTATATGTGGAGACTACAGATGAATATATAACCAATGATGTAGGCTATGCTTATGTCAATGAATATATAAACTGGTGCATAGATAACAATGTTTCCTACGATAAAGCGCTTTTTGAAATGTTAAAAACTGTTGATAATCTTGAAGACTATTATGAATTGCCGATTAATAAGATGCTATATATGTCTAAGGATATTCCCATAGAACAGGTAAAGGATGACTTGTCGGATGAATTTACAGTGGTTGGTAGTGGGATAGATTTTCCATGTCATTGTGGAGAGCTTTCAGAGTTTGGAATTAACAAGGGAAAAGGAATAGAGTATCTTATAGACTATTTTAATGCAGATATGTCTGATACAATTGGAATAGGTGACGGGGAAAATGATGTTGAGATGCTTAAAGCATGTGCTGTTGGCATAGCGATGGGAAACGCAAAGCAGCTTCTTAAGGATATGGCAGATTATGTTACAACGGATGTTGATAAAGACGGACTTAAAAATGCATTTAAACACTATGGATTGATATAGGGTGAGATAAATGTCAGCAGAGATACTTATAGTTGATACATAGTAAAGCTGTTGGCAGAAAAACAGGGTGCAGTTGTCTCAGCAAATATTGAAGAAGATAATTTAGAAATCAATATAGATTTCAAGAAGGAGGACTAGTTTGTTATGAATAACGTCAAAGAAGAGGAAAACAACAGAGGGAAAATAATAGTCAGGGCCAGTATAATAGGAATACTTGCAAATGTGTTTCTTGCAGGGTTTAAGGCGGCAGTAGGACTTTTGAGCAATTCTATAGCGATCGTACTTGATGCTGTGAATAATCTTTCCGATGCGTTAAGTTCAGTAATAACAATAATCGGAACAAAGCTTGCAGGAAAGGAGGCTGATAAAAAGCATCCTTTTGGTTACGGCAGAATAGAGTATTTAAGCTCTCTGATCATTTCGATTATCGTATTGTATGCAGGTGTGACTTCGCTTATAGAATCTGTCAAGAAGATCATTAATCCTGAAGTACCTGATTATAATACGCTTTCACTTGTTATTGTGGGCGTTGCAATCTTTGTTAAGATTGGACTGGGATTATATGTGAAGACAACCGGAGAAAAGGTTAATTCCGATTCTTTAGTCAATTCAGGTAAGGATGCACTTTTAGACTCGGTTATTTCGTCTGCAACACTCGTTGCAGCACTCGCCTATATATTTACAGGTTTGTCTCTTGAGGCATATCTTGGTGCTTTGATATCAGTTGTAATTATTAAAGCGGGCTTGGAGATGCTTACAGAAACAATATCAAAACTTCTTGGTGAACCGGGTGACGTTGAACTTTTACAGGGTATTAAGAAAACGGTCAACAGTTTTGATGAGGTAAAAGGTGCATATGATCTGGTGCTTCATAATTACGGACCGGAAACATATAACGGTTCAATTCACATAGAAATCGATGACAAAGTTCCGCTTACAAGAATAGATGAACTTTCCAGAGAGATAATGAACAAGGTATATAGTGAGAAAAAGGTATTGTTAACAGCAATAGGAATATACTCCGTTAACACACACGATGAAGAGGTCATGAAGCTGTGTCAGGATATCAGAAAAAGAGTCGGCGCTCATGAACACGTTAAGCAGATTCATGGTTTTTATTACGGAAAGAAAGATAAGCAGGTCAGATTTGACGTTGTGATAAGTTTTGATGCACCAAGCCGTCAGGCAGTATTTAACGAGGTGTTAAATGATTTAATAGAAACCTATCCTGACTATGATTTCGCACTTGCCATGGATATGGATTATGGTGAGCTGTTAGCTTAGCTTTTCTTGCAATATATAAATAAAAGTCAGTCTATCCGAAATCGGTCAAAGTACAAGGATAGGCTGATTTTTATTTATGCATGTTGTTCCTATCTATGTAGGCAAGCAATGTAAAAATAAAAGGATTTAAGAAATTATTTATATTTTAAATATAATATAAAAATCAGTTGATAAAATGGAGGATGCAATTATGTCAGAAATAATCGTAGATGTGAAAAATCTAACAAAACAATACGGAAAACAGATGGCATTAGACGGTGTAAGTTTTCAGATAAAAAAAGGAAGTATTGTCGGTCTTATCGGACCTAACGGCGCAGGAAAGACGACGATAATGAAGATTATGGGGGGCCTTGCGTTTCCGACGAGCGGTGAGCTTTCTATGTATGGTGCATCCGATGAGAAAGGGCTTGACCATGCAAGAACCAGAATGAGTTTCATGATCGAGACACCGTATGAGAAGGATAAAATGACAGCTTACGAAAATCTGGAAAAACAGAGACTGCAAAAGGGAATTCCTGATAAGAAAAGAATAGAAGAGGTATTAGAGATTGTTAACCTTACCGATACAGGGAAAAAGATTGTTAAGAATTTCTCGCTTGGTATGCGGCAGCGTCTTGGTCTTGCAAATGCACTTATGGGAAAGCCGGAATTTATGGTTCTTGATGAACCGATTAACGGACTTGATCCTGAGGGCATTGTGGAAATAAGAGAATTATTCAGAAAGCTTAATAAGGAAGAAGATATAACGATGGTCATTTCTTCTCATATCTTAAGTGAACTATCACTTCTGTGTACGGATTATATATTTATTAACCACGGTCAAATTAAGGGAGTCTTTACTGCTGATGAACTTAAGGCTGCGTGCAGTGAATACTATCACATAGATACTGACAATAATGAAAAGGCAAGTGCCATTCTTACAGGAAATTGCGGTATTGATAAAGTTGAGGTGCTTGAAGACGGAAGTCTTCGTATATATCAAGGATTTGATGATATAAGGAATATATCGAAAACATTATACGAGAACGGAATCATTCCAATAGAGCTATCAAAAAATGAAGTTAATCTTGAAGATTACTACATGAAGATGGTACAGAGCAGCTGATTAAGAGATAAGAAGAGAGGGACTGCCTGCATTTGTTGCATATCTTGAGGGGATGTTTGAGGGTGATTCGATGCAGAAAATGACGCCTTCGATATATTTTGGCGGACAGATGATGGGGACAGTGTTCGTGTTCACCTGCTTTGGAATAATGATACTGGCGTGCAGACTTGTTGCAGGTGATGCATCAGATAAGAATATTAATTATGAGTTTCTTGCAGGCCATAGCAGAGGAAGCATATTTGCGGGAAGAATGATAGCAGGATTTATGTGGGGAGCAGTTTTAAATTTCATCATACTGATGGTACGAGTGTTCATAACGGATTTATAAAAATATAGGTTTTATCGGCAGTTACACACTTTTCTCGCTCGCACATTTGTGATTTATTCAATTTCTTCGTACAATAATAACGTAATCGGAGGAATTACAAATGAAAAACATTATTAAGGAGTTATATTACGGCAACATTGATCCGCAGGCTCGCGGATTTCAAAAGGGCAGTTATCTACAAAAGCAAATGACTATCATTTCTGAAAATGAAGCTCTGCTAACCGACAAGCTGACAGGCGATGAAAAGAAAGCGTTTTTAGCTTTCGTCAATGCCTCAAACATTGTTTTAGGAGAATCGGAGCTTGACAGTTTTCTTGTCGGGTTCAGGCTTGGAGCGAGATTTGCTTATGATACCTTTGTGGACAACAGCTCGCCGTACTGTGACTTTCTGAAGGAGGAGTTTGAGTGAGAAATCCAAAATATCATCTTTATCTGACACAAGATGAACTCAGAATGATAGTAGGCAGCCTTATCGAATTGAGGAATCGCCTTGTTTCGGAGGGCAGATACACAGATGTGATTGATGAACTGCTTGTCAAATTCATGAATGCCAAAGTCAAAAGAATTAAGGTCAAGGAGGTTTGAGTTATGGATATAAAGATTACATATACACAACAGGGAGATTATTTACTTCCCGATTTGAAGTTACCTAAACAGCCAAAGGTTGAAATCGGCATTTGGGGTAAGCGGCATTTGCGATATATTAAGCAACATCACCCTATCAGATATACCAATCTGTTGACGAGCTGTAAACTCACCACCTATCTCGCCGACATTAACGAGCAGGCAGAGGAAATGTTTTTTCGGTTAGTAAAACAACTCGCCGAAAAAGAAGGCGTAACCCAACAGCTCAAAACTGACAATCAAATGCAGTATTAAGTTATACTTATTTATGTACAAATAGTATTAAATAAAAATGTACAAATGTTATGATATATGAGCTAAGAAGGAGGAGCTCATAATGATAATAG
>CADBCZ010000028.1 GCA_902793335.1 uncultured Lachnospiraceae bacterium | reverse complement strand
TTCGGTTAATCCACTACAGATTAAAATATACAAGACAATATGAATAACCATATAGTAATAATGGCGGGCGGCGTTGGTAGTCGCTTTTGGCCTTTAAGTACACCAGAGCTGCCTAAGCAGTTCATCGACATTCTGGGATGTGGTCGAACCCTCATCCAGTTAACAGCCGATCGTTTTAAGGGCATCTGCCCTATGCAGAACTTCTGGGTGGTAACAAATGCCAAATACGTTGATATCGTTAAACAGCAACTGCAATACAGCCCCTTGTATCGCATGGGCTTGCTGGAGTATCAAACAGGCAGATGCTACAGCTAATGTTGTTGTAACCCCTGCCGATGCTGTGGTGATGAATTCTGAAGAGTTTCGACGTGTAATAACAAATGCTTTGGCATTCACTGCCAAGAAAAATGCCATCGTAACTATTGGCATCAAGCCCTCACGTCCCGAAACAGGCTATGGCTATGTTGAAACTTCTGCGGCCGTTGACAACGAAATCTGTGTTGTGAATGCTTTTAAAGAAAAGCCAGACCATGATACAGCCGAGAAATATTTGCAGGCAGGCAATTATCTTTGGAATGCAGGCATCTTTGTATGGAATATCGAAACCATCACCAAATGTATTACCAAATATAAGCCTAACATCGCTGCCGACATGGAAATAATTGCAACTACAGGCGATGTAGCAAACATATTTCCACAGTGCGAAAAGATTTCTATCGACTTTGCTGTGATGGAGCCAGCAGCTGCCGATGGATTGGTATATACCCATCCTGCCGATTTCGGTTGGAGCGATTTGGGAAACTGGGCCTCGTTGCACGATAAGTTGCAGAAGGATGAACATAACAACGGAGCCGTTGGCAACATTAAACTCTACGAGTGTAATAACTGCGTGGTTCATGCCGAAGATGCAAAGAAAGTGGTGCTCCAAGGACTTGATGGCTATATCTTTAGTGAGAAGAATGGCCAGATACTTCTTTGCAAACGTAGTGAGGAGCAACGAATCAGAGAATTTTCAGCAGAATAATAAATCAATAATTCAATAAATGAAAACAGCATTAATTACTGGTGTTACAGGTCAGGACGGAAGTTACTTGGCCGAGTTTTTGTTAGAGAAGGGTTATGACGTTCATGGCATGATTCGTCGTAATTCATCAGATTACCGTGAGCGCATTGCGCATCTGGAGGGCGTAAAGAACTTCCACCTGCACTTTGGTCATCTGGGTGACTCAATGAGTATCATCTCGATTATTAATAAGGTTAAGCCTGATGAAATTTACAATCTGGCAGCTCAAAGCCATGTGCAGGTATCATTCGATTCGCCTGAGTTTACAGCCGATGTAGATGCAACAGGTGTATTGCGTGTGCTAGAGGCTGTTCGCCAATGCGGTCTGGCAGATAAATGTCGTATATATCAGGCTTCTACATCAGAACTTTATGGAAAGGTAGAAGAAGTTCCTCAGAACGAAAATACACCATTCCACCCATATTCACCATATGCAGTAGCTAAGCAATATGGTTTCTGGATTGTAAAAGAGTATCGTGAGGCTTATAATATGTTCTGCTGCTCAGGTATTCTGTTCAACCATGAGTCAGAGCGTCGTGGTGAGACATTTGTAACCCGAAAGATTACACTTGCCGCAGCTCGCATTAAGCAGGGTAAGCAGGACAAGTTATACCTTGGTAACCTGAGCTCGCTGCGTGACTGGGGCTATGCTAAGGACTACGTAGAGTGTATGTGGCTCATCCTCCAGCAGAACAAACCAGAGGACTTTGTAATTGCCACAGGTGTTCAGCATAGTGTTCGTGAATTCTGTTACTATGCCTTTAAGCGTGTAGGTATCGAACTTGAGTTTGTAGGCGAAGGTGAGAACGAAAAGGGTATCGACAAGGCTACAGGCAATGTGCTTATAGAAGTATCTCCTGATTTCTATCGCCCAACTGACGTAGTAAACTTGTGGGGTGATCCTACCAAGGCTAAGGCTAAGCTTGGTTGGAATCCTGCAAAGACCTCATTCGAGGAGTTGGTAAACATTATGGTAGATAGCGATATGGCCAAGGTGGCATCAGAAGATGCAGCTATGAAGGTACGCCATAATCTGGTAGAGTACCTGGAGAAAGGAATTGTAAAGTAATGGCACTCGATAAGAATAGTAAGATATATGTAGCAGGCCACCACGGTCTGGTGGGCTCTGCTATTTGGAATAACCTGAAGGCTCGCGGGTACAATAACCTTGTGGGTAGAAGTCATCGTGAGTTGGACTTGACAGACCAAGTGGCTGTCAATAAGTTCTTTGACGAGGAGCAGCCGGATGCGGTGGTGCTGGCAGCCGCCTTCGTAGGTGGTATTATGGCAAATTCACTGTATCGTGCTGACTTCATTATGATGAACATGAAGATACAGTGCAACGTCATCAGCGAGGCCTATGCCCATGGCGTGAAGAAACTCCTTTTCTTGGGTAGCACTTGTATCTATCCTAAGAACGCACCACAGCCTATGAAGGAGGATTGCTTGCTGACAAGTCCATTGGAGTACACCAACGAGGAATATGCTATCGCCAAGATTGCTGGTCTGAAAATGTGCGAGAGCTACAACTTGCAGTATGGCACCAACTATATAGCAGTGATGCCTACCAACCTCTATGGCCCTAACGACAACTTCCACTTGGAGAACAGTCACGTCATGCCTGCCATGATGCGTAAGGTATATCTGGCCAAGCTCATCCACGATGGAGCATGGGATAAGATTGCCATCGACTTGAATAAGCGCCCCGTAGAAGGAGTGACTGGCAACGCCAGCCAGAAAGAAATTCTGGATGTACTTGCCAAGTACGGCATAGAGAATAATAAGGTAACCCTCTGGGGCACTGGTACACCACTTCGTGAGTTCTTGTGGAGTGAGGATATGGCCGATGCCAGTGTACACGTTCTGCTGAACGTAAACTTCAGCGACATTATTGGCATCGAGAAATACTCATCAGTACATTACGGTGCTAGTACCGATGGTGCTGTCGACCGCAACCACTCAGCAGGACGTGGCGGTGCAATCCCCAAGTTGGGCGAAATCCGCAATTGCCACATCAATGTTGGTACAGGTAAGGAACTCACTATCCGCGAACTGTCAGAACTTGTTGTTAAGGCTGTTGGTTTCGAAGGTGAGGTTGAGTTCGACACATCAAAACCCGATGGCACGATGCGCAAGCTCATTGATGTTTCTAAACTCCACTCTCTCGGTTGGACTCACAAAGTTGAAATCGAGGATGGTGTTAAAAAACTATTTGAATGGTATAAAGAAAGTTTGACTTAATATTTTATAACATGAATATTGCAATAGTAGGAACAGGCTATGTGGGCCTGGTAACAGGAACTTGTTTCGCAGAGATGGGCGCACATGTAACTTGTGTGGATGTTGACGCACAGAAAATTCAGAAACTGAAGGATGGCATTATGCCCATCTACGAGCCTGGGCTCGAAGAACTCGTTAAACGTAACGTAGGTTTCGAACGTCTCAAGTTTACAACCGATCTTACAGAGGTGCTCGATGATGTAGAAGTTGTCTTTTCTGCCGTCGGTACACCTCCTGATGAGGATGGTAGTGCCGATTTAAAATATGTGCTTGCAGTTGCCCGTCAGTTCGGTCAGAATATCAATAAATACACAATCCTTGTAACAAAATCAACAGTACCTGTAGGCACAGCAAAGAGAGTAAAGGCTGCTATTCAGGAAGAGTTGGACAAACGAGGAGTCAATGTGCCTTTTGATGTGGCTAGCAACCCAGAGTTCCTTAAGGAGGGTGCAGCCATAAAGGATTTTATGAGTCCTGATCGTGTTGTAGTAGGTACCGAAAGCGAAAAAGCGAAGGAAGTGATGACTCGCCTTTACAAGCCATTCCTTATTAATAACTTCCGAGTTATCTTTATGGATATCCCTTCTGCAGAGATGACCAAATATGCAGCTAATGCCATGCTGGCTACCCGCATTTCTTTTATGAATGATATTGCAAACCTTTGTGAGCGTGTAGGTGCTAATGTTGACAGCGTTCGTAAGGGTATAGGTACTGATTCTCGTATTGGTTCTAAATTCCTCTATGCAGGCTGTGGCTATGGTGGTAGCTGTTTCCCTAAAGACGTTAAGGCTTTGGTACACACAGGTCTTGACAACGGCTACCACATGGAGGTTATCGAAGCCGTGGAGCGTGTAAACGAAAAACAGAAGTCTATTGTCTATGATAAGATAATTAAGGCTGCAGGAGACGTCAAAGGTAAGACTGTAGCTATTCTGGGTTTGGCATTTAAACCAGAGACCGACGATATGCGCGAGGCACCAGCTTTGGTGGTTATTGATAAACTGCTGAAAGACGGGGCAACTGTTAGAGTATTCGACCCAATTGCAATAGATGAGTGTAAACGTAGAATTGGCGACACGGTTACCTATTGTGAAAATTTGTATGACGCCGCCGATGGTGCCGATGTATTTGCCCTGATGACCGAATGGCGCCAGTTCCGCATGCCAAGTTGGAATGTGATAAAGAAAGTTATGACAGGAAATGTGGTTGTTGATGGCCGAAACATCTACGAGCGCCAGGAACTCGAGGAGCTAGGATTCGTTTATACAAGGATTGGAGAAAAATAAAATGTTTATATTTGAAAAAATAGTATACAAAACGGTCTCAATAATTTAGCAGTTTGTTTTAAATGGAATCAAATACTACGGCGAACAACAAACGAATCGCCAAAAATACTGCATTCCTATATTTAAGAATGCTATTTACAACAATCTTGTCATTATATACAGCTAGATTGGTTCTAAAATTATTAGGAGTTGAGGATTTTGGTATTTATAATGTTGTTGGCGGAGTTGTGTCATTTATGGGATTTTTGACGGCAACAATGTCATCGGCGACACAACGCTATCTTACATATCACTTAGGTATTGGTGACAGCATTCGATTTAAACAAACATTTAGCCTTCTAATAAATATTTATTTGATATTTTGTATTTTTGCGCTATTAGTACTCGAGGTCGTGGGGCCTATTTATATAAGCTATTACATGACTATTCCACAAGAACGGGTTGTTGCTGCACAGTGGGTATTCCATTTTTCTCTTATAACATTCATAATTAATACATTATCGGTCCCTTTTAGGTCATCAATTATTGCTTACGAAAAAATGGGGGCTTATGCATATTTCGGTATTATTGAGGCGATTTTGTACCTTAGTGTCGTATTATTCCTACAGAATATTAAGGTAGATCAACTTGTTGCTTATGGGCTTTTGATTTTAATTGTTAATACTTTAATAATAGCCATCATGGTATTATACTGCTACAAGAAAATGGAGGATTGTAGATATATAAGTTATTGGAATAGTCGGTATGTAAAAGAATTAATTGCCTATTCAGGTTGGAACTTGTTTGGTTCAACAACGGGAGTTATGAATCTTCAAGGGCAGGCTATTGTTCTAAATTATTTTTTTGGTCCTATAATTAACGCAGCAAAAGCTATAGCAGATAAGGTTAATGGCTTGATAAATCAGTTTTCGCAGAATTTTTACATGGCAGTAGCTCCGCAAATAATTAAATCATACGCGATTAAAGATATTGATTATATGCGAACTCTGGTTTTAAATAGTTCTCGCTATTCGTTCTTTATGCTGTTTGTTATATCCGTACCGCTTTTTATAATTATGGAGCCTTTGCTTACTTTTTGGCTAGGGAAAGAGCAGGTCTCATATGAAATGGTAAAATTCTGTCAATACACTATAGTTTATTCGTTAGTAAATATTTTGGAACAACCTATTACAATGGCTGTGAGAGCTACGGGGAACATAAAAAAATACCAAGTAATGGTTGGTTTACTTACACTATCATTTATCCCACTTTGTGTTTTCATTTTTATAATGGGAGCTCCTGCATACATGTCTATGATTCTTTTATCTATAGTGTATTTTGTAGCTCTTTTAATAAGAATACACATAGTATCTCCTATCATTCAGATAAGTGAAATGCATTATTTTACTAGTGTATTACTACCAGTTTTTTTAATTTTGATAGAATCATTATCCTTTTTTATAGTTGTCTCCCATATACAAAGATTTGAAGATTGTGATTGGGTAATAAAAGGTATTATATCACTGATTGTTGCTTTAACCGTCACTTTTATAAGTGGACTGAATAAAAGTGAGAGAAAATTACTATGGGATTATTTAACAAAAAAACTTAATATAAAGTTATAATTATGAGAATAGGTATAGTTGGGCCATTTAATCCTTTAAGTATTGCCAGTTTCCTATATGGGGACGATGTTCCATTTATAAACGAGGGAACTACAGCTGTAAATACGTTAGCTAAAGAATTTTTGAAGCAGGGCCATTATTTGAAAATATTTACACTGTCATCAATTAAGCCAAACGTTTACCAGGTAATAAAAGGAGAGAATGTTGAAATACATATTATACCTTCTGGTTTGTTTCCAAGTTTATTTGGCAATCATATGTTCATCATTGGCCTTTATTTCCTATCTCGTAGAATATCGAAAGTAATAAATAAAGAATTAGAGGGGCTTGACGTGCTTCATGCCCACTGGACTTACGAATATGCAAAAGCAGCATCATGCTTTTCTGATAAAATTCCTGTTTTTGACACTGTACGTGATTGGTGCCCTTATCAACTTAGTATAATGAAAGGACGCGACAAAATATATTGGAGCATAAAATATTTAATATTTAGACAAGTTATGTCTGACAAGAATATTACTTTTATAGCTAATTCTGGTTACACGTATAGGATGCTAAAGGAAGCATACCCCAGCAAAGAAATGCCGATTATTCCTAATCCAATAGATAAAAATTGGATTTTGGAAGAAAAAAGCGAACAGACAAAGCATCAAATCATATCAATTGCAACAGGTTTGTTAAGTCCTCGTAAAAATATAGGGACATTATTGGAGGCGTTTTCTCTGTACCGTAAAAAGTTTAAAGATGCGACTTTACATTTGGTAGGCGGGTATGATAAAACTGACGAGGTATACAAAAATTGGGAAAAAAGGAAGTTGACTGAAGGCGTTGTGTTTTATGGACTTTTACCTCATAACGATTTGGCCAAACTGCTTGATAGGATGTCATGCCTTGTTCACCCTTCTTTAGAGGAAACTTTTGGTAACATATTGCTTGAGGCAATGTCACGGCGTGTACTATGCATTGGAGGAGCTGATGCTGGTGCTGTGCCGGATGTATTGGGGCATGGTAAATACGGTCTTATCTGCGATATAAAGAATCCCAGTGCGATCTTTTATGCAATGGAAAAAGTATTAGAGCCAAAAGTATCTGGTGATTTACAACGTAATGCAACAGAAATGCTGAAGAATATTTATTCATCAGAAATTATAGCAGGGAAACATATTGAATTATTTCAGAGGTATGAATAAAAATAGACAATCTTATAACTCAAGCATAATAATGAAACAATAGTTTTTTTTGTTATTGTTTATTTTTATACAGTATGACACAGTAATAAATGTTTGTTACTATATGGAATTGTAGATTTATTTAATAACTGATTAAAGTAGGGGGACTATAATGAAAAGTGCTATTGTTGGGGCTAATGGATACATAGGAAAGCATCTTGTAAAGTATTTGCAAAAATACAATGCTATTATTGAATGTTATGACATGGCTCAAGAAAGTAATTTGCCTAATTACAAAAGGGTAGATATTACAGATAAGCAATCGATAAACTCCATCAATCTTGATGTAGACTATATTTTTATGTTTGCAGGTTTAACTGGAACATATGTCGGTTTTGATAAATTTGATGATTATATTAATATTAACGAAAGAGGGTTGTGTAATCTACTTAATGTAATTAGAAATTCTTCTTTTCGCCCTAAAGTAATATTCCCCTCAACCCGGTTGGTTTACAAAGGGGATGATAGACCGCTTAAAGAGGAAGATGAAAAAGAATCGAAGACAATCTATGCTGCAAACAAATTAGCATGCGAAGGCTATTTAAAAGCATATCATGATAGTTTTGACATACCTTATACAATATTCCGTATTTGTTTGCCCTATGGCAATCTTTTATCGTCGGACTATTCTTTTGGTACTGTAGGTTTTTTCATTAAACAGGCTAAGGCAGGTAATAATATCACACTTTATGGGGGTGGAACAATCAAACGAACCTTTACCCATATGGAAGATCTATGTTATCAGATTGTTGAGGCGGCTTTTAGGGCTGAAAGCAATGGTCAGATATATAATGTAGGTGGCGAAACACTCTCTTTGCACGATGCTGCGGATATAATTGCAAATAAATATGGAACAAATGTGGTTGCTGTACCTTGGCCTGAGAAGGACTTGCGTATTGAAAGTGATCATACCTATTTTGACGACAGCAAGATACAGTCTCTGCTTCATCTGAAGCCATACAAACGACTGGTTGAGTTTACTAACGATTTATAAAGTACAAAATATGAGAACAAGAAATGTAGAGGATGAACAGCTTGATTTTTTGGTTTCTGCACTGAGTCATGGCTGTTTTATGCCAACTAAAGAAATTCTTGCTTGGATGAAGCAGCAGAACGAGGAGGTAGTATCAAACATCAAACAAATACCTATTAGCGAGTTGAAAGGATGGGCCTATAGAGATGATAGGATACGCCATGATTCTGGTAAATTCTTTAGCATAGATGGTATTCATATTGAGACCAATTACAGAAATATACCTCATTGGGATCAGCCCATTATCAATCAGCCTGAAATAGGATTTCTTGGTTTTATAGTCAAGAAATTCAATGGTATTATGCACTTCTTGATGCAAGCCAAGATTGAACCTGGAAATTTGAATATTGTTCAGCTTTCACCAACGCTACAGGCAACTCGTAGCAACTATACTAGAGTGCATGGTGGTAAGTCGCCAACGTATCTAGAGTATTTCAATGGCGAAAAGGATGTTACGGTACTTGTTGATCAATTGCAATCTGAGCAGGGAGCAAGGTTTCTGCATAAACGCAATCGTAATATCATTGTTGAAGTGGATGAAGACGAAGAAATAGAGGTAAAGACCAATTTTATATGGGTGTCGCTAGGGCAAATAAAGGAGTTGCTACGCTATCCTAATGTGGTGAATATGGATAGCCGTACTGTTATATCTTGTATCAAGTTCGGCAGCTATTCGGAGCATTCTTTGAGACTTCTTGATAAGGTAAAGCGTATGGCTGGTGTTCATTCATCAAAACCAGATTCTTTCTTGTATTCTGTTCTGAGCTCGGAGAATCATTTGCATGATTTGCAGGATATCATTCAATGGATCACTTCGTTGAAGTTCAAATATGAGCTTAGTGTTTCTCCTATTGGTATCTCACAAATGCAACACTGGGCCTATGATGGTGATAGTATCCATCATGAGGGGGATAAGTATTTTGATGTGATTGGTGTCCGTGTTGAGATTGGCAACCGTGAGGTCGTATCTTGGGATCAACCAATGGTGCGCTCTGCTCAGGAGGGCTTGATGGGTTTTGTGGTAAAGAAGATAAACGGCATCTATCATTTCCTTGTGCAAGCCAAATTGGAATCTGGCAACTTTGATGTCGTTGAGATGGCGCCAACAGTGCAATGTCTGACAGGTAACTATCGAAAGGGGAAAAACGAATATACGATACCATACCTCGAGACAGTACTTGAAGCACCAAAGGATAATATTTGGTATAGTAGTTACCAGAGTGAAGAAGGAGGACGCTTTTTTCAAGAACAGAATTTGAATATCATCGTAGAGGTTGGCGATGAGTTCCCGGTGGAAGTTGATGAGAATTACTGTTGGATGACTCTTAACCAGATGCTCAGCTTTGTTACTTATAACAACTATTTGAACATTGCAGCTCGAAGTCTACTTTCAGCTATAAGTTTTTATTAATTATGATATTATGATTAGAATCGGAATAATTTGCCCTTCTGAAATTGCTTTCAGGAGATTTATGCCTGCTTTGAAGAAGGCTGATAATGAAATAACGTTTGCAGGTATTGGTTATGCCAGCCCAGGAGAGTGGTTTGGTGATGTAAGTAAAGTGAAAGCCAAAGCTATTGCAGAGCAACAAGAACGTGAACTTTCAAAGGCTCAAACGTTCATTGATGCTTATGGAGGCAAAATATATGATGGTTATCAGAAATTGATAGAATCAAAGGATGTTGATGCCGTATACTTGCCATTGCCCCCTGCTCTCCATTTTAAATGGGCCAAAATGGCATTGGAAAATGGCAAGCATGTGTTTGTTGAAAAACCATCTACAACATGTTTGGCTGATACCGAAGAACTTATTAGAATAGCCAAGGAGAGGAATCTGGCACTACATGAGAATTATATGTTTGTTTACCATGATCAACTGAAAGCGCTTGATGATGTTGTCAAGAGTGGAGAGATAGGTGACATACACCTATATAGGATTAGTTTTGGATTCCCTTTGAGGCAGAAGAACGACTTTAGATATAATAAGGCTTTAGGTGGTGGAGCATTGCTTGATGCCGGAGGTTATACCATGAAGTATGCCAACTTTCTGTTGGGCGACACTGCTAAAGTTGTTACAGCACAAGTTAATTATATTGATGACTTTGAGGTAGAGATGTTTGGCTCATGTACGATGGTTAATGAGGCTGGATTAACAGCTCAGTTAGCCTTTGGCATGGATAATGATTATAAGTGCGAAGTGGAGATATGGGGGAGTAAGGGTACTATAACATCAAATCGAATCCTAACGGCTCCAGAAGGCTATGTGCCTACTTATACTATAAAAAAAAATCAAGATTACCAAACGTGTGAATTGCCATCCGATGATGCTTTTCATAAATCTATAACTCATTTTGTAAAATGTGTAAACAATGCAGTTTCTAGGCGAAGTAATTATCAAGTTTTACGAAGACAGGCAACTTTATTATCGGAATTTAAGGCGGCTTTATGAAAATATTAATTTTAAACAGCGACAGTTTTTTTTTGAATAAAACTGCAGATATGATGTCAGAAGATTATGATATTATTCTTGTGCAAAACTATACTCCTAGTAAATGGATGGTTAAGCTTCTGACAATCTTTGATACTATTTTTAAGACAAGGTTTAGAAGATTACAAGTGCGACGATGCAAATCTTCAAAAGTGATAGTTCACGGGTTGTTATTAAATGATTTGCTGAAAGTCTTATTTAAAATAGCTGCTAAATTTGGTTACTCAAGAGACAAAGGCGAGGCTACAGTTGCAAGGAATTATGGGCGCTTAGCTTCTTTATATATAAAGGATGTTGACATATTGCACTATAGAACTGGATATGGTCAAGGTGAAGTCGTTAAAAATGCGAAAAAAAGAGGTGTTAAAGTAATTGCAGACCATTCTATTGCTTGTACAGAAGAAATTGATGAAATATTGAGTCCTGAATATGAGCGGTATGGAATAAATATAGGTATCGGGCCGAAATCAGAATTTTGGAAACTTGTAATCAAAGACTGTCAAGCAGCAGACTTGATAGTTGCTAATTCTGATTATGTTAAACAATCGTTTGTTAGACATGGATATGATTCTAGTAAAATTTTAGTAAACTATTTGGGAGTTCGTGAAGACTGGTTCTTTCTAAAGAAAGATTATAATCTTAAAGATGGTTTGATGAAAATCTTATTTATCGGCGAATTTGGAATTAGAAAAGGTGCTGAATATTTAATTAAAGCTTCACAAATCCTTAATAAAATGCCTATAAATTATAAGATAGTAGTAATTGGCAAACTAAATGAAATTGATGAGCTTGTAAGAAAGTCTGATATGAGTCACTTTGAATTTATAGGCACTGTGTTATATGAAGATCTAAAAAAATACTATTCTCAGAGCGATGTATACTTGTTCCCCTCTCTCTGCGAAGGATCTACAAGGGCTGGTATGGAAGCAATGGCAGCAGGATTGCCGGTAATACTTACAGATAATTGTGGATGTCCTGTTCAAGATGGTGTGAATGGGTTAATAGTGCCAATAAAGGATGAAAAGGCTATAGTTAGTGCGGTAAAGAAAATGTACGAATCACAATATCTAAGAGAGAGACTTGGTAAAGAAGCCGCTAGGACGATATCTCAGAACTATACCTGGTCTCATTATAAAGATAACCTAAAAACAATTTACAATCATCGGGTATGAAGGAATTTTTGTAAATGTTAATAGATAATATACACTGAAATACGTTTATATGAATCTTGTTAAGTATTATTGGAATAAAAAAAACAGAAAATATTCTGGTGTAATTGCTGCAGGTGTATTAGGGGTTTATACAGAACCTTTATATCTTCTGCTTTTCTTGTTATTCCAGATGGTCAGAGGCCCTGTTTTTAAGTCCAAAGTATCATTATTATTTTTGGTATTAGTACTTCACGGTTTTTCCATGAGTCTTTTTACTGGATATAATATAAATAAGTTTCTTCAACAGCTAGTACTTATTGTAATTGTGCTATATGGGTATATTCAACTATACAAGTCCTCAAAAAAAAGTGTAGATTACTGGTTTGGTATGTATATGGGATTTTCTTATATAGTTTCAATTCTAGGACTCTTTCAACTATTCATGAAACTTGCAGTTGATATTAATGTTTTCCCATATACACTGGATTTAAGGCCCACACAAAACTCAGAAAGAGTGCATTCTGTCTTAATAGAGGCTGGTCATTTAGCCTTATTTCTGACGCCTGCAGTAAGTTATATTATAATATCACGTTTTTTTTATGGCATTAATAAAATAAAGAGCTTGGTTATTTTATCTGCAGCTATTCTTACTTTTAGCAGTTCAATGTATATTGGTATTGGCATCGCAATAATGATTAAATTATATAAGAAACTTCGTAAACTCAGATTATCTTTTATGTTATTTGGAGTTTTCTTAGCCTTTAGTTTGTTTTCTGTTGATTACAATAATTCCGAGTACCAAGAAAGTACAGGTGTGAAAAATGCTTACCAAAAAATTTTGCAGTCTGCTGAAGCGTTGAAGTTTTTAATGTCTTCGGATTCTTCCCCTTCATATTTCGAAAATTTTAATTTAAGTACTTATACGACTATGACAAATGCATGGGTTGCTTTAAACGCTCCATACCGTATTACGGGTACTGGTTTAGGAACACACCAGCAAAATTATGAAGCAATGTATGACTCTGATTATATATATTATGGTTTCAATAAGGAGGACGGATATTCTTTGTTTACAAGAATGTTTTCTGAGTTTGGTTTAATTGGAATAGTTCTTTATTTATGTTTCTTGATTAAATTCTTTAATAAGAGAAATATATTGAGCTATTGTTTGTTGATTTTTATTATCAGCGCCTTAATTAAAGGCGGATTATATTCTCTAAATTGCTCAGTATTGTTTCAGTATCTATATTATCAATGCTCGAAAAAGTCTATTGATGAATCTTTTTTATTAAATTGTCTAAATCCAAATAATTATGTCAAAACTTATATCAATAATAATCGCAACTTATAATGCAGGAAAGACTCTTAACCGCTGTTTGAGTAGTATATCAAGCCAATTGAATGACAATTGTGAGCTATTAATAATTGATGGTGGATCAAAAGACAATACCTTGGAAATAATAAAGAGTTATGGTAATAAAGTTACATGTTTAATATCTGAACCAGATAAAGGAATATATGATGCCTGGAATAAAGGTGTCATGCTGGCATCTGGAGATTGGCTGATGTTTGTAGGTGCTGATGATGAATTGCTGCCTGGTTCTATAAAGACATATCTTAAGTATATTTTAAACACGACAGCGATTGAAGCGTATGATTATATATGTGCTCAAAACGACTATGTAGATTATAAAGGTAAATTGATAAAAAAAATAGGTAAGGAGCCATCTTGGGAAAATATGCGCAAATATATGGCTGCTGCACATGTGGGCTCACTGCATAACAAAAAGAGCCTTTTTGATGAAGTTGGTTTATATAGCTTAGATTATCATATATGTGCTGATTATGAATTACTACTTAGAAAGAAATCAAATCTGACATATAAGTTTCTTGTAGGAAAAACAATTGCAAGGATGCAAGAAGGCGGAATGAGTATGTCAAGAGCTGCCGTTATCGAAACTTTTAAAATCAGAAAAGCTCATCATACCATACCCGCAATATTCAATGTTATAATTCTCCTAAAGAGTTTATTAGCTTTTCGGTTTTATAATTATCATCGTTGATAACCACAAAATAATATAGGAAATGGAACCCATATCACTTATTGAGGTAATTTGTCCCACACCTGGTAGTACCATTCTTGTGTGCGATGTTCATGCGAGCGAGTCTGGAGCTTTATCTATACTTAATGACTTTTATGAACAAGTTAAGTCCTGGCCTGATAAAAGTGTTAATTGGTGGTTTATTGTTAGTACTCCAAAATACGAAGAAACAAGTAACATAAGAATACTTAGATATCCATGGATAAAAAAAGGATGGTGTTATCGCCTTTTATTTGATTTTGTATATCTAAAAAAAATAATAAATAGAATTGATCCCCAAAAAGTCTTTTCTTTACAGAACAAGGGATTAAGCTGTTTTAAAGGCCCACAATATGTATATTTGCATCTACCCTTTGTCTTAACAGATCATAGATTTTCTTTAAAAAAGGATGGAAAAACATTATGGATTTATCAAAATATTATTAGCAGACTGATTTTTTCATCTCTGAGGAAGGTTGACTATACTATTGTCCAAACAGCTTGGATGAAAAGTGCTTTAAAAACAAAAGCGAATATTTCAGATGATAAAATACTTATTTTGAGTCCTGATATAAGTACAAATTCTTATTGGAAATACAAAGACTCTATTGAGAATAGAAAAAGTTTCTTCTATCCAGCAACAGCGTTCACATACAAAAATCATTTTACTCTTTTAAAAGCGCTTCTATATGCACAAGACAGAGGTTTAACTGATTATAATGTTACATTCACTATAAGGGCTGACGAAAATGATTATACAAAAAAACTCTATGATTTTTCCAAGAAAAATAGTCTAAATGTTGATTTCAAAGGGCCAATGCGGCGTGATGAAGTATTTAAGTTTTATTCTGAGTCGGTTTTATTATTCCCCTCCTATGTGGAATCTTTTGGACTACCTTTACTTGAAGCCAAAATAACTGGATGCTATATAATAGCAAGTGATACCCCTTTCAGCAGAGAAATATTATTTGATTACGATAAAGCTAGTTTCTTTGATGAATTAGATTATGAACAAATGGGAAAAGAAATATTAGAATTACAGAAAAAATGAAAATACTTATTACTGGAGGTAGTGGCTTCATCGGGACAAACCTGATAGAAGCATTACGTAAAACAAATGCTAAGTTATTAAGTATTGACATTGCTGCGCCAAAGTTGGAACAGCATCGTTCGATATGGCATCAAGTAGACGTTCGGGATAAGGCCATAATCACAGAAGAGATCAGAACGTTCTCTCCTGACTACGTAATCCATCTTGCTGCTCGTACAGATTTGAATGGTAAGACTCTCCAAGACTATGATGCTAATATGCAGGGCGTGTCTAATCTCTTGGATGCTCTTGAGCAGGTCCCGAACCTTAAACAGGCGGTGTTTGCATCATCCATGTATGTATGCGAACCAGGTTATATGCCTAAGGACTTTGAGGATTATGCGCCTCATACACTTTACGGAGAAAGTAAAGTAGAGACAGAACGTCGCATTAAGGAACGTAATCCAAAGTACACATGGTCTATCATACGTCCAACGTCCATCTGGGGGCCTTGGTTTGGTGAACCATATAATAAATTTTTCCATATCGTGCTAAGCCACATGTATTTCCATATGGGCAAACGCGCTTGCAAGAAGACATACGGCTATGTGGATAATGCCATCTACCAGATCATGTCAATAGTTAATGCTGATGCAGAGAAGGTTAATCGTAAAGTTTTCTACATCGGTGATTATAAGCCTTATGACATCACGGAATGGGCAAATGAAATAGCAAAAGAGGCTGGGATTTGGATTCCAAGGATTCCATATTGGTGCTTTAAGTGTGCTGGCTGGTTTGGTGATTTGCTTAAGAAGTTTGGTATTGCTTTCCCTATGACCAGTTTCAGGCTACATAACATGACCACAGACAATGTACATGACTTTGAGCCAATTAAATCTATTGCTCCAAACCTCCCTGTTTCAAGAATTGAGGGGACCAAGAGAACATTAGATTGGATTAAAAATGTAGAAAACAAGCAGAAATGAAGATCTCAATAATAACTACTTGCTATAATAGAGCGGCTACCATACAAGGTGCCATCGAGAGCGTGTTGGCGCAGGATTATTCTGATATCGAATATATAGTTGTTGATGGTCTGTCGAAAGATGGATCTATGGATATAATTAATAGGTATAAGGATAGGGTTGCGAAAATAGTATCAGAACGCGACCATGGTATGTATGAAGCAATTAACAAAGGTATACATATGGCTACGGGAGATATCATTGGATTGGTGCACTCAGATGATTTCTTGTACGACAACCATGTGATATCGAATGTTGTAAAACGGTTTGAAGAAACTAATGCCGATTTCTTGTATGGCGATGGGGTATTTGTGAATGCTAATGACACCTACAAACCTGTGCGTAATTGGATAGGTGGCACGTATCACCGGTGGAAGGTGGCGTGCGGATGGTTGCCGCTGCACCCAACTTGTTATATTCGCAGGGATGTGATGATGCGTGAGGGATTGTACGACGAATCGTATAAAATTGCAGCCGATTCAGATCTTTTGTTTCGCTATCTATATATGGCAAATTTGAAAGTAACCTATATGAAACGCAAGATAATCAGAATGCGTATGGGAGGTTTGTCGACAGATAGCGCCAAACGAAAAATGATGTGGGACGAGGATGTACGCATGTATCGCAGTCACGGTCGCTGGGGCGTTCCAACCAAAATCATGAAGATGATGTGGAAAGTTCCCCAATTTGTTGAGGCGAAGTTTATGAACGTATAACTAGGTATTATCGCCGTTGTGCCAACTGCTGGCATGCGACTGCGTGCTACTATCACCTCCCAGTTTGGCATCTAACCAGATTAGGAAGTTGATTATTCGGGATTTGATATTACGTATAACTTTCATTTCGGCTGCAAAGATATAAAGAATCATATGAATACGAATAATTGTATATCCAAAGTTATATATTATTAACCAAGAGTTTTTATGTAAGAGATAAACATAAAAAAACGCTACCCCTAATAATGAAGTGTCCCGGAGAAGACCGATTCTTCTCCAGGACACTTACTGTTTTTCACTTTATCTCTACAAATGCTTACGATATATGCTTATAGTAAGATATACACATTCTTCTTTTTAGCTCGTACATATAGTGTCATATGAAGTTGCAGCTGCTGTTGGTATAATATAATAGTATCGGAATGAAAAGTGTAAGCATTCGACAAACTATAAATAGGCATTACCATATGACTTATAGAATGCTTACTAACGAACTATTATTGCACAATAAATACAAAACTGGCTCCCACATTTTGATTGTGAGAGCCAGTTTTTGGTTTTCTATCTGTCGATTTACAAATATTATTCTTATCTTTGCAGGCGAGATGACACAATGGCTTATAGATCAGATTAAGTTTTGGTGGTATATTCTCCTTGAGAAATGCCATCTTCGTTGACGCCTTTCCTTCTGGATGTTCCAAAGGAAAAGCGGATTTCCTATTACATACCTCCTCCACATGCGCTTTGGTTCTTTTATCAGGCGATACAACCATTCTAAGGAATGCTCCTGCCACCATTTTGGTGCCCGTTGTGCTGTGCCTGCGTAAAAATCGAATACTGCGCCGATGGTTCCTACATGGCAGTGGATGTTCAGCTCTTTCCAATGCTGGTACGTCCATTTCTCCTGTTTGGGAGCAGTCATACCAATCCATAGCAAATCAGGATTAGCCTCATTAATGACCTTGATGATAGCAGCATTATCTTCATTTGTGAACTCTGGCTTGTATGGTGGAGAATAAGTAATAACTTCCAAATTCGGGTAATCTATTGCAGCCTTCTTGCGAATCAGCGAAAGCACCTTTTCCGACGAGCCCATAAACATCACCTTACCTTTTACATTATTCTTCATACCTCTTTTATCTAGCCTTTGCATTTCAAAGGCGAAGAGATCCCATCCTGCAATACGTTCTTTAGGCTGGCTTTTCGCCTTTAATAACTTACAAGCCTTGATGATGCTTGCACCATCAGGAATCAAATAATCGCCTTTTGCCAGAGCTTCGGCAAAAAGTTCATCTTTCTGCGCAGTATTAAAAGAGTGCGCATTGATGGTATTTATCAGCACTTTACCATCGGGGATATCTCTTAGAGCATCTTGTGATTCTACAATGCTCAAGTTACTTAGTTTCAACATATCGAATTATTTGAAGTATTTTTTCCAGAACTCAAAATATTCTTTACCTTCTCCTCTCAGCCAGTCAATGGTTTCTTTCACGTTCTGCTCATAGCTCTGACTGAACGCACCAAACAGTGCAATCGTTACATTGCTGGGGGCATAGAAATCTTCGATCATATTTCGATATCGCATGGAATAAAGTGGGAAATTAATACCAAACAAACGTAGGAAGTCCCCCACTAATGCACCAGCGCCAAAGAAAAACTTTGGAATACGCCTAATATTCTTACCTGTTATCTCCTGCGATAATGCATTCAACCATACATAACTATCAATAGGCATATCACCGAGATAATAAGTCTTCTTGTCCGAAAGCTCATCTGGAGCATTCATAATAGCATCCAACTGACGCACAAGATTCTTTACGTAGGCATATGTTCTAATGACAGGTTTCTTGCTGGGATGAACATACATACCCTTAGCAATGAATTTCCACAATTCATTAGGATACCGCATATGCCACGGCCCCCATACATTACAAGGCCTAAAGATCGTCCATTTACACTTCATGCCTGACTTTCTAATATATTCTTCATCCATTTTCTTACTGATGCCATACACTGTATGTGGTGCATAACTATCGTCAGTCAGCCCAAATGGTGTCACTTTATCCTTATAGACATATTGTGTAGAAGCAAATAGCGCATGTTTTACGTAATCATGCTTCATGATCTCGTTTACAACATTTTCTGTACCCTCTGTATTCTCGATATAGTCTTCAAGTCTATCACTCAATGTATCGGTTCGTGCTGCTAAATGGATTACGATAGTTGGCTTATACTTTTCAAAAGCTGCAGCAAGCGCCTCTTTGTCCATAATATTACCCTTATGCCAATACTTGTGCTGAGCAGGCTTGGTAACGTCAGCCTTGTCATAGTTTACAAACTTGTATCCTTTCTCCTCGAACAGCTCAATCAAATTTGTTCCAATAAAACCAGAAGCACCGGTTATCAGAATCATGTCATCTTTTGTAATCATATCAATCTAATCTATTATAAATCCTCCAATTTCTTTTATTGATTTTGCCGGACATCCAGCAATTATAGAATTTGGATTAAAACTATTAATACTTAATATGCTATTTGCCCCAATTACGCAATTAGAAGGAATATGAATTCCTTTAAGAATTAGGACATTACATCCAGTCCATATTTTATTGTCTAGAACAATAGATTTCGGAAAGTTTATTACATTTCCTTCTTTATCATGAATGGAATGAGTGTCACTGTCCATGATAACATTTCCCCACGAAAGTTGAATATCATTACCAAAAGAGATCTGTTTATAGCACAAAATCTTTGAGGAGGCAGAAATAGCGAAATTATCACCTAATGAAAGGTTTGCTTTTTTATCAACAATAATTTTTGATCCATTACCGATGTGTGCAGTTCCATTTATTGACAAAGTTCCATGCTTCCTGATAACGAGCTGAGTTTCATCAGATAAGTTGCATCCGTCTGCTCGATGGAAGCCTATTCTCACACTCGCCATTTTTAAAGGACCCAAATAATTGATAGTTCCCTTGATATTAACCTGTGTGTTATAGGTTAGGAATATCGGCAGCTTAACAGCTATTTTAAATGGAAGATATCGAAAATTAAACCAAATAACCTTCGGTAAAGATAACAATATTCTTAGCATAATATTTATTATCTTTTCAAACTAAACAATATTTTTCTAGAAAGATTGTAAACAAACCCTGGCATCAGATATATTATGAGATAAACTAGAGCCTTTCTTAATACACCTTTCTGATAGCTGGCAAATTGTGAGCAATAAGGTTTAAACTTTTTCTTGTCTGTTGCAGCAGACATTAAGATGTAGCAGAATAGTATAAACTTATTGTATTTGCGGTTCCACACATTCAATCCATCATCAAACAGTCCTTCCTTTTCCAAATCCTTGGACATATTTGGAAGTCCCAGTAGCGCATAAATAGGCCAATCAGTACCCCAAGCGCGTTTAGCCACTTTACGTTGAATACAAAGTGGATAGTTCTCATAATCAATATTACCTCCTTTATTCCCATAATAAAGAATACCCATGAATTCAAATCCATAATGTGATGAGGTATCGAACGACAAGCCTCTTTCCCACACTTCACGAGTAAACATCATGGCAGACATAAAGGTGGCACCCCAAAAGTTTTCAGTTATAAATTCTGTAGAATCATCATATATCTTTCGGATACCATCATATCTGTTTTCGTATAATGTTAAGGCTTTAAGTGAATTTCCCTCTTCATAACCGACAAGCCTGTTAAAATAAAAAAGTGAAATGTTTGGTAATTTTGCTACCAAATCTATTAAATAGCCAATGAGCCCTGGTGCAGGAATATCATCATCACCCCACAATATTACATACTTACCTAAAGAAAAAGATACTGCTCTCTTGAAATTATCACCTAAAGGCAATCGTTCATTACAATTATGAATAACTAACCAATCATACTTCTTCTTTAGTTCAGTTAGCATTTTATCCGTTCCATCCTCTGAAGCATTGTTACAAACTACCAGTTCAACATTATCTTTAACAGGCTCTATCTGTGATATGAAGTGGCTAAGCGTAAACTTAAGTAGTTCTCTTCTATTTAAGGTTGGGATTGCTATTGAAATCAATTTATTCATCTATTCTATTTTATAAGCTATTGTGTCTGCTGGATCATACAACTTATCTGTATATGCCAACAAAATAAAATCGTTATCACTATTATTAACCACGACATGAGCGACGTTGTTAGGTATATACACTGTAATTGCATTATCTAATGACATAACTATGTCCCTACGCTCATGGGTTTCTATATCTTCCAACTTAAGGATAGCAGAACCCTCAATAACGATGAACCATTCTACTGCCTCAGGATGATAATGCCCTCCCTTTGCCTGACCAGGTTTGCCCATTGTAAGATATACCTCACCTGTATGGGAAGGGATATTCTCTTCCATGCCTGTTATTGCTTTCAGGAACCAACCTCTATCATCCTTTATCAAACGACGAGGGATGATTTTAACATTTTGTATCTGTGACATTTAGTATGTATTTATGACATCAGTAATCTTTACAGTAGCATTGAAGCCTATGGCATCGCGCAGCTTTTCCCCTTTCAATGCCAGATATTTCATTCCTACATCTGAACGCTGAACACTACCAAAACATCCATCTGGTACTTCTTTTCCGTAATAATGGTGGATCTCTGTAACAATTTCTTTTACTGTAAGCGTTTCCTTACCCTCAATATTGTACATGCCTGAAGGCAAATTCTCTTTGAAAGCTAATTCCATCATACGGGGAACTTCTGTAACATGCACATATTGGCGTGTCTGATCACCTGCTGTAAAATGAAGTTCCTCATTATTTTTTATCGCACTAATCACATAAGGTATCAAGCGTTTAGGGTTTTCTCCCGCCCCATAAATTGTAGGAATAATGAAATGCCAATGCGTGAACTCATGCTTATAACTAGTTACAAAGCGAGTAAGCATACGCTTAGACACAACATAATCACTTGGAGCAGATGCAGTTGACGTCAATATATCCTCCTCATTGAAGAGCCTCTCTTCCTTTGTTTCCCCCATCTCGAACACACTTCCAAATGTCACAAAAACGCCCTTATAACCAAGTTCTTTCAGTTTATTGCAGATAGTTACAGGAGCCGTGACGTTAAGATTGTATATCAGATTAAATCCCTCTTTCAAGTTAGCTTGGATGCCAGCACCTATTGCATAAACAATAATATCAGAATCTAGTAGACCTTTACAGTCCAATTCTGCATCCATAAGATTAACCTTGTAAAAGTTAGCGCACTTATGTCCAGTAGGAACGTCAAGTCCATACATATCCAGTAACCACCCATTTCTGTTTGCATACGTAGCTATGGCAGTAGAAAGGAAACCATTTGTACCTAAAATAGAAATCTTCATTTATCCGATAAATTTATTAATCTCCTCCAAACAGAGGTCATATACATTTTCTGTCTTGTATCTCTTATACCAGTCTGATGTCAGAACAGCACACTGTTTTGCGTTAAGTCTTGGCTTCCACCCCAAGCGAGTTTTTGCTTTCTCAATATTAAGCATCAATAAGTTTGCTTCATGGAGCGCATTCGGATCTGAAACATCTTTCAACTTACCAAATCCAAAGTTGTCGATGATGGCAGATGCGACATTCCACACTGTAAGTACGCTGTCTGCCTCAGGACCGAAATTCCATCCTTCACAATATTCGGTAGGACTATCCCACATTTTCTGTGCGAGAAGCATATAACCAGAGAGAGGTTCGAGAACATGTTCCCACGGACGGATAGCTTTTGGAGATCGAATATCAATGACCTTCGTTGTCTCCAAAGCGCGGATGCAATCAGGGATGATACGATCCTTTGCCCAGTCACCACCACCAATTACATTACCAGCACGAACAGAGGCTAACGAAACATTGTGCGTGTTACCATAATCTTTAGGGTTAAAGAAGCTTCTTCTCCAACTCTGAATTGCAATCTCACAAGCCCCCTTAGAAGAAGAATATGGATCATAACCACCAAAAGGATCTGTTTCCACATATCCTTTTAGCTGTTCCTTGTTGTCATAGCACTTGTCAGTTGTAATCATTACGCCAATTTTGACACTCTTAGTTGCTCTAATGGCTTCCATGATGTTGATAGTCCCCATTACATTTGTTTGATAAGTCTCAACTGGTTGCTCGTAACTCAAACGGACAAGAGGCTGTGCTGCAAGATGAAATACAATCTCTGGTTGATATTCTGCAAAGATTTGCTTCATCTTCTCGCCATTGCAAATATCAGCACGAATATCAGCCTTAATCTTCTTGCCAATATTCGAAAGAACGAAGTTGTCTTTCTCTGAATAAGGATCAAGACCTATACCTATTACTTCAGCTCCTAACTCATGAAGCCAAATAGAAAGCCAAGAACCTTTGAAACCTGTATGTCCAGTAACAAGGACTTTTTTTCCTTTGTAAAAACTATCAAAAATATCTATCATGCTGTCTTCTTTTTATAAATTCCCTGTGAGTTTTCTTGCCTCGATACTTGGAATACTACGATCCCATCGTTTCCATGGAGCTTTGTTTTCTGCCAAAAACTTTTCAAGCATATTCTTCTCTCGGATATTATCCATACATTGCCAGAATCCTTCGTGAATATATGACATCAACTGTCCCTCTTCAGCAAGCTTGGTAAGGGCAACCTTCTCGAAAACACAAGTGTCGTCTGTAAGATAATCAAACACCTTAGGCTCCAGAACCATATAACCCGCATTTATAGGTGCGCCATCTGCAGAATTCTTTTCACGAAATGCAGTAACTGCACCTCCTTGGATATCAAGCACGCCCTTATCCTGCACCATTTTTACTGCTGTAAGAGTAGCAATCTTACCATGTGACTTATGATACTCCAAAAGTTTATCGATTTCCACATCACAGACGCCATCGCCATATGTCATCATGAATGTCTCATCACCAACATATTTCTGGATCCTTTTGATGCGGCCACCAGTCATAGTATTATAACCTGTATCCACGACTGTAACCCTCCAAGGCTCCATATTCGTTTGGTGAACAGTCATTTCATTCTTACCATTTCTATAGTCGAAGGTAACATCAGAA
Organism: uncultured Lachnospiraceae bacterium; assembly: GCA_902793335.1. Taxonomy (GTDB): domain Bacteria; phylum Bacillota; class Clostridia; order Lachnospirales; family Lachnospiraceae; genus CAG-590. The sequence goes on along the minus strand of CADBCZ010000028.1, from coordinate 12,289 downwards.
TTATGTAGGAAATAGTTAGCAAACCATTCCTTAATATACTCCTGTTTATAACCGGCACATACAATAAACTCTGTATGTCCATAATAAGCATACTCCTTCATGATATGCCAAATAATAGGCATTCCACCGATTTCAATCATTGGCTTTGGTTTAAACTGAGATTCCTCAGAAATACGGGAGCCAAAACCGCCTGCAAGAAGAACTACTTTCATTGTTGTATTTACTTAATTAGAAGCAGTACTTACTTATTTTAATACATAAGAAAGCATGCTGTTGGGTTTAATATTTAATCTCCAATCTAATTTGTGATATGTATTTGTTTTTAGGATTTCCTTCAATCTTAGTTCATTCAATGGCATATCTCTTTCAAGTAACAATTGTAAAGAATTAGGATTGTCTAAAGGTAAAACATCTATATAATACTTAAACATTCTATTACTTAAGTACATGTTTGCTATCAAATAATCAGTTAAAAGATAATCAACCAAATAATCAAACTTATTAAAATACTCTAGTAGACTTTCGAATACAGCCGTTGTAAATGGATGATCTTTAGTTGAGGCAAACATATACGAAGACCACTTGTCACCATTTAACACAAAACGCGGCATCCCATTTGCATGTCTTATACTATAAAGAGAAACTTCAAAGCCTTTAATTTCATTTGATATAAAAATAGTTGAATCAAGCCAAATACCACCATATTTAGAAAGCAATCCAAATCTGACCAAGTCACTTACATATGCAATCCTTTCAATCCTTTTTATTTTATTTATTATTTCATCAGGGATTTCTATGTAATTACTATAATTATACTGGTCAAGCAGAATTACTTCATGGTTACCTTTATGTTGTAAAACAGAATTATAACAAGATTGCACAATTGGAGGCATGTGGTCAGCACCTTGCCACCACATAATCCATATTTTGCAATCATCAGAAATCCGTTCCCCACATAACGTGCTAGAGACACTATTGTTTGTTAGGAACTCGGAATTCTTATATTTTCGGTCTTGAATCGTGATAATGTTTTTATTCAAAAAACATAGAATTGCTTTATGCTTAAGAAATGCAATGGCCCCTAAATAAAAAGATACGGAATACAACAATGCACGAAAGCGTCCAAAGAAATACTTTTTTTGCTTGTATTCTTTTTCTATGTTTATAAGTTTCGCATAAATCTTGTCTTTGATAGAAGATACTTTAAACATAATACTAGTGTTGCAAAATTATATAAAACGATGTCTATAATTGTCTAATAGTGAAATTGTAATAAGAAGGCGAACTAATTTCTTTTTCATGCAAAAAGAAAAAAATCTTCTATCAATGGTCATTTTGCTTATGGGATATTCACTCATGACGTCATGTATCAATGAATTCTCAAGTAATGCCTTAATATGTTTCTGCCTGTTGTTTTCAATATTTACAACAGACTCGTATTTTATCAAGTTTCTAAAAATATAAAATACCATTCTTTGATAATTCAATAAGTAAGCAGAACAGTCATTTGGAAAATACGAATTTAGTTTTTCACGAATAAGACAAAGCATATCCAGCATCTTATTTGCTTTTTCATGATTATAAGTTCTCGAAAGTGATACTGTATTATATCGATAATAATACCCAACAAAGGGAATATAGCCTGATCTGTTTGTATGCATCAAAAAATCAATATTCCAAAAAATGTCTTCAGAAACCACGTTTCGTTCCGACTCGAATTTAATATGATACTCCTTAATAATCTTATTCAAATATATGGATCTCCACACTGATACAAGATATTTGACATCATGTGGATAAGATGGTTCTGGACCAACCATATCCAACATAAATTGAGTCGTTTTGAAATGATTATCAAAAAATAGTTCTTTTGTTGGTTCATTCGAACTTGAAATACTACCATTTGTATCTCTAGCATAATTGCAAAATGAAGCGTCTAATTTATACTCTTTGGCGAATGAGTATAAATTCTCATACATTTCAACGTCAACATAGTCGTCAGAATCGACAAAAGCAACGTATTCACCAGTTGCCACTTCAAGACCTGCGTTTCTAGTAAGTCCTAGACCTTCATTTATAGGTTTATCTATAATGACAATTCTGTTATCCTCTGCAGCCCATTTCTTACAAATATCAATACTATTATCAGGAGACTTATCAATCACACAAATGATTTCAATCTCTTTAAGTGTTTGATTAACCAAAGTATCAAGACATTTGTCCAAATACTTCTCGACATTATAAATAGGGAGTATAATACTTACTTTGGGGAACATAATTATACTATTTTTTTATTTTTACACTAGTAGACTTATAATAATAACATAAAGGTATAACTATCAATACAGTCTGGAAATCCCAATATTGGAAAGTATTATCTGTAACGTATGTGATAAAAGCAAATATTTGGAAAAACAAATAGCATACAGCCAGTTGCTTACTAGTACGTGAAAGATAATTGGGAATAGAGCGATACTGTATAATAAACAGAATAATAAAACCAATAAAACCTAGTTCGACATACAATTTTAATATATCATTATGCAAGCCTAAAATTCCATTAAAGATATTGTCATTCTCACTCATAAATTTCATATAGGCACTAACCCAAGCCCATCCTTTTCCAATATAGTCAACAGAAAATGTTGTTTGATCAGTAATACCCTTATAAAGAATATCACGGCCCATCACATTAATATTGTGCTCTTTAATAAAGTCCGAAAAAGAAGGGCTATAGACAAATGTTATAATAAGAAAAGCGATAATAATTGCAAAATACAAAAATTTCTTAATTACAAAATTCAAAAGATTCAACTTGTTAGCAATAACAAAAATAACATACGTTATAATTGCTGCAATAATAGAGATTCTTTTTAAAGACAGCAATGTAAAAAATAAAAGCAAGAGGATAACCCCTTTAGAAAAGAGTTTCTTATCATTAGAAAACTTATACATATAATGAGATAAAAGAAACAAGGGAAAAGTTAAACCTAAAGAATGTATTTCAAACATCTTATTTAACTCAAAATTCTCAGCAGCAATCTTATTATCTGAAAAATCAAAAGCATAATTAATTAATCCAATAGGCCCCAAAACTAATGTACCTTTTGCTATACAGACAATATATGCACAGATAAAAGATAAACATAGTATTTTTAGAGCCTTCGAACCATAAAAAGATAATAAACCATAAGATAACAGATATCCAATAAAAGTTTGGAACAACATTGAAATAGCCCTAGGTACTTGAATCAAAAGAAAGGGTGAATAGTTAAAATAGGCAATAAAAACAAGATGTCCAATGCAAAGCGACCATATATATATATAATATTTTGATAACCCATTTAAAAAATAACGCGGAGAGTTCTGTTTGGAAAACAGAATTAAACAGATAGAAAACAATAGTAAACCAATTCTAACTGTAAAATAATAATCTAAAAAATAATTGTCAGCAACTAAAAAGAATGTTAATGCTGCAATTACAATTTTATCAATCATTTCCAACAAATTTCTGAATATGTTTCACTTGCTTTTTAAAATTTTGATCTCCAAATAAGAAAAGCAATAAAATATATGAAGAAAAAAATAAGAACGCATAAGATATTATTGACAAATAGATATTCTGGATTGAGGTTAAAATATGTAAAGAATATCCCAGTGGAAAAGCAAATAGGACATATCTAGCTAAGTCACTGAATTGATCTTTGTAACTATAACTAATAATACTCTTTGTAGGAAACATATTAACCACGGCGGCAACAAAATTAATAAAAACAGAAGAGATTGCTAATCCTATAACGCCATAGTAGAAACCACAAAATATCAGAATTATATATATCGCTTTTTTGGGAGCTTCTAACTTCAGTATTGTGCTAGATTTTCCAACAACCTGTAATAACGTCAAACTTAAACTACTTATTGGAGAAAAAATAGATCCTAAAATCAATAAAGAGAATATGTCAGCAGATTCAATCCATCGACTAGTCCATAAGACACAAATCAGATCTTTAGAAGAAAAACAGAGAAAAGCTGTTATTGGGGCTAATACCATCAATAATAACGACATCATTTCCCTAAATTTTAATCGTAAAGTCGGTATATCATTTTGATACTTTGACAATAATGGTAACGCTATTTTCTGGACAACGCCTGTGCTTACCCCGCTGACATTAGTATTAAGTTGTGAAGCTTTTGAATAATAACCTAAAGCATCTTTGCTAATGAATTTGCCTATCAATATTGAATTAATTTCGTTGAAAATCACGCCAATTAAATTAGCAAATAATAATCTTGAACCAAAATTCCACAAATAAGTAAAAGAATCTCTGCTAAATTTTGAAAGCGGCCTCCAACCAGCAAAAGTCCACAATAAAACCGTTTTTATAAAAGATGCCCCAATAGTTTGAATTACAAGTGCATATATGCCAAAACCATGGTATGCAAGAATAATTGCTATCAATCCTGCAGGCAATTGACCTCCTATATTAATTAGTGTTTGTAGCCTAATATTTAATTTTGATGTTAAAATTGCATTTTGAACAATACATAACGAATTAAATATGACATTTAAACCTGCAATTTTAATAAGCGTTTCTAATATCTTTTCCTTAAAAATAAACGCAATAATAGGAGCTGATAGCCATAATATCGAGTATACCAAAAAACCTATTGCGATATTTGAGAAAAATGCTGTCGAATAATCAGATTCAGTACAATTAAGTTTTCTTATTATTGCGTTAGAAAAACCTGCATCAATAAAGACATTTGAAAATGCAATAAATATTGTGATAATTCCTACTACACCATAATCATGCGGAGATAATAGTCTAGCTAATATTATTCCAATTAAAAATGAAATAATTTGTGTAGAGAACCGTTCAAGAATACCCCAAATAACAGCACTAAAAACAGAGTCTTTCATATGTTTATCTATCAGCAATACTTCTGAAGCCTTTTAAATACCCTCTATGTTCAGTATAATTGAGTGATTTATGCTTTTTATCTTCAAGTGATGTTACATAGTTTTTTATTGGCATCATATATTCATCACCATAATAACACTTTAACATTTCCACTGTATTTGCAGGTACAGGATAAAAATGATCATCAATTGGAAGAGTAGAAAACCCTTTGATTTTAGGATAATAAAACATAATAACTTTATATGTTTTCATACTAGAGCTTAAATCATCGTAATTTCTATATCCATAAGAATATCTTTCTTCACCATCAATTCTATATAAAAAAACATCAACAAGAAGACCATAGTAATCAAACGTAACTTCAGTCAGTATTTCTGAGTTTGTTTTTAAGTCCTTCATATAAAAAGATCTAATTTTGATAAATCCTTTAGATAATAGATTATCTTCAAAAGCAAGAGAATAATCGTTTGCATACATTCCGCAATCTATATCAAAATCATGTTTTATAAAGGACTTTTCTCTGTAAGCGCCAAGCAAAGTTCCAAACTCAAGCCATACTGGTATGTTATTTTCAAGAGCAGCATCGAACAAGGCTCTTAATAAATGATGACCATATTTCTTTAGCTTGTGTGCGTCATTTTTTAATCGCACTTCCTTTAATATTTTATAAAAAAGTTTGCCTTCCTGAAACAAATACTTCTTTAAAAAATGCTTAAAAATCATATTGTTATATAATTAATTTTATTATAATAATCTTCCATTATTTTTGAAATGGCCTCCGACTTATCTTGCGATAAATATGAAATATTCTGACCTGTTTGTATGGCTTTCACAAATGCCACAATTTCATTTCTAATCCCCTCTCCATCAAGTTGATAGAAATAGCGTTTAGTTTCTTCACTTCTTTCGTATCTTATCTCAAAATAGTCAGTCTTCCACCATGGAGCCGGCACATAGATATATCCTTCTGTGCCAGAGATAATCAATTCTCCTTCACTCTTTACTCCTTTACCTACCTTGATGGATGCAACTGCATGAGGATAAAGAAAAGTAATCTTTGTAAATTCATCATAACTATATTCCTCACTACCTACACGTGAGATAATTTCTTTTCGTTTATAATCTGTTCCTAAGATCTGGAATAAAGGAAGTAATGCTGTTGGGCCCCATGCCGTCAAACTATTCCAAGTATTCTCCAGTTCTATATGGTTTGAATAATCTATTTGGCGAAGACTGGTGCATATTGCATCTACTGAAATAATGTCACCTATTTTGCCTCCCTTACTTAGCAGAATCATGCGATTGTATGCCGTTGAATAAGCAGTCTTAATTGCTTCCGTCAATATAAGTCCTTTCTGTTTGGCGAGTAAAAATAGTTCCTTACATTCTTCTAATTTTAAGCAAACAGGCGATTCGCAAAGTACATGTTTCCCCGATTTCAGTGCTTGTTTGATGTGATTGTAATGCTTTGTTGGTTGAGAAATAATATATACAGCATCTACTTGATTTAGCAAAAGAGAATAGTCATTCGTTACCAAGGGTAGTTTAAGAAGAGTTTCAGGAAGTTCTTGCTGATTGGTAGTACATATTCCTATTGTTTTAACCCCATTAACATAGTTACACTCCGACACAAATTTGCTCATAACAACGGTTGGTTCTCCTACCAATCCAATTTTTATCTCATTTTTTTCAGCACGAAGTTCGGAACTTGATATACCTTGAGTACGATCCAGATAAATGACATTACAATACTCTTTCAAGTAGTCAAAATGCCCAGCCCAATCGGATCCTACAGTAAAAATGTCAACATTATAACGTTTGATATCATCAATCTTCTGGCCTTCATACTCCTCAACTATTATCTTATCTGCAATACCTGTTGCACGAACTGCCTCAATACGTTCCATCAATGTTTGTTGCACGTTTATTTTGCCTCTAGACTTGTCAAAATCATCGGCTGTTACACCAACAATAAGGTAATCACCTAGAGATTTGGCGCGTTCAAGAAGTTTAATATGGCCATAATGCAGAAGATCATATGTGCCATATGTTATAACCTTAACCATAATCAGATGAATTTCTTATTTCTTAAATCAAGGAAAGCATTAATCAATTGGTCGTAATCCTCCTTTTGTAGATAACCAATATGACCAACACGGAAAATGGTATCCTTCATATCACCACCATTAGGACAGATCCACATGCCATACTCATCTTTAATCTTCAGGAAGATTTCGTAGGCTGATCGTGTTGTAGGATGAAGTGGTGTTACTGCATTAGAGAGGCTTTCTGAAACTATCTCAAATGGCAGGTCATACTCCACCAACTTATCACGGAAGTATTTAGCCAGGTCTGCACAACGTGCAATTTCAGCATCAGCGCCGCCCATCTCTTCTATTTCCTTCAGACGAACGTTAATCTGACGGAGAATACCAACAGCGGGAGTCCATGGCGTCTGGCCTCTCTCCATATTCTTAAGTGCTAGTTTTAAATCAAGATATTGGCAACAGCACTTATTTTCCTCTACACGCATCAAGGCAGAAGGAGCTAGAATCATAACGGCAATACCAGGTGCACATGCCAAAGCCTTCTGCGAGCCAGTAATCATGATGCCGGTATTTGTTGCTGTCATATCGAATGGATCACAGAGGAAAGTACTGATGGTATCAACTATCAAGAATAGATTATTACGCTTGCAAAAATCAGAAACCATATCGATGTCATAGTGAACACCAGTTGATGTTTCATGCTTCTGCATCAGGAACGCTGTATAACCTTTCCCTTCATATGGTGCAAGATGCTCTGGCTTCAGGGCTTTGCCATGCTCCAGTTTGATTTCTGTGAAAGGTATCTCATGAAGAGTAAGTAACTCCACAAAACGCTCGCCAAAGCTACCGCCATTAATAACAAGCGCCTTATCGTTCTTATTAAGGCAGTTGATGATAGCAGTTTCCATACCACCACTTCCGGAACATGTCATAAATACCACCTTACTATCTTCGGTAGCATTTGCAAACTTCTTCACCAATTGCTCATTCTCAAACATCGTTTCAGAGAACTCTGCGGTTCTAAAATAAGGCACCTGCTCGGCACCTATTGCTCGTACAGCTTCAGAAGACTGTACAGGGCCTACTGTAAAGTTTATCATATTACACGTAAATTTCTTCTAATTCACTATTTAATCCATCTATTTCATTAATCGGAGTATTTCTATATAGAAGGTAAGTTTCATATTCCTCCTTAGAACTAAATTCATCAGATGAAGCCATTCCACCCGTTAATATATCTTGATATGCTTCAAACTGCCAGTCGATTCTCAAAAAGCCTCGGTTGTTATCCAAGAAATCAGAAAGACATTCACTAAGGCCACTTCTCATATCTTTGTTAAAAACGCGGCCACAGCTATGTGTTAACGTCTCAATAAGACTACTATTGAAATGACGGTTATAAACTCTGTCGTAAATAGTATTATATCCCCCCCTCATATAGTTCATCTATAGCCTGCATGTGGTCAGTCAAATAGATTCTGGGCGTAAGATTCTTTTTCTCTTTTAGAATATCCAAATACAACTTGAGAATCTCCCTCCAAGTCATATTTTCGCTTGAAGCAATCTGAATAACCTTTCCAAAGGCATCTTGATTATCTACTAACTTAGAAATAGCCAAGGACACATCATAGCCATATGACCTCATGAAATCATTATCACGCGCATTTCCCTTGATGTATTTTAGGTAAGGAAGAGTGGATTCACGATTTGAACGAGAAGTAACATCAATCTCGTATAACCCTGTCTTTGAGAGAATATCAACTAAATAAACTCCCATGGCCCCTGTTCCGCCAAAAACCAATATTTTTTTCATCTGCTAATCTCTGTTTTGTACAACATTCAATGCCGTAGATTCTTCTTCTGCAGAAACAAAGCACTCGAACACTATAGGCATCTCTGTTATCTCGGGAGATACGAAACGCTGATATGCCTTTTCAAATTCTTCTTTATTTGATGCTGCTAAATATTCAAATCCCAGATCCTCTGCATAATGACGGACTAAAGCACTGGACTGTTTTCCAAAGTGACCTGCCGCAGCAACATATGGTTCAACTTCATCTTCAAGCAAGCGATAAGCCATTGCGTAACACTTTTTAAACTCAAAGCCCAATCCATTGTTGACTAGTAAAATTCTCAAGTTACTTCCTATGTGCCTGTTTCCCAAAGAATTCAAGTCATAGAAGAAAGCTAAATCTCCAGTAATACCGAAATACAATTTATTAGCATTTGCCAATGAAGCACCTACTGTCAGAGAGGATGCTCCATCAATACCAAAACCACCAAGAGGGCAATATACGTTTACCGCAGGTTTAAATTCTGCATAATTCCATACACGCAAAGTGTTAAGAATACTCAAAACCACAGTAGAGCCATCTGGAATCTGGGGGGCTATACGTTGAGCTATCCATGTGTTTGAGAATGACATTTCATCCAGTCTTTTATTACGAAGGCAAGCATAATCATTATAGACTTTTATACATTCATCATAATACAAAGCCTCTTTACTTTCTTTATTAGCATAATGTGTAAAGAACAGTGTTTCTGGCATTTCAAAGACGTGGCTCATATTTTTGAAATAATCTCTAATTTCCCCGTCTTCTGATACGCGCCAAGTTTCCTTACTTTTTATCATTCGTGGTGCACCTTCTTCACCTGTAACCTCCCCTATATGAATAAGAATATCTACCGTATAAGCAGGAGTGTTCGCTCTATTTAAAGAAGCTTGATTTATGACTAATGCAAAGGGAATACCATACTTCCCTTTATAATTACTAGTATGATCACACAGAACCACCGCATTATTTGTCTCACAGAACCTATCTACACTTTCTGTCAATTCTGGTGTCCACTTCTTATGGGAACCAACAAAAATAGCATTCTTTGTTCCTGTTATTACAGGAAAGACATCTGTTTGGGAAACCCTTCTTATAACACGTGCGTCTGGGAAAGACGTTGCTGTTAGTGCAGTTTTCTCATTATATGAGTAGGTCGTAATCAGATTCAGATGAACAGGGCCTCCTCCATGACGCCTTAATTCTGTCAGAGCTTTATTAGCCTGTATCTCACAGAAGCACTCGTCAGCCTTATCATTACACGTAGGAAGCTCTATGCTGATTTTACAGACATCATTGGGTGGAGATGTTCTATCAGTCACCTGCGGCGTTAAGTGTCCTATTGCTCTGTTCGGTTGCGATGAAGTCAAGATAAGAATTGGCATTTTGCTATAATATGCTTCGGTCGCACCAGACATATAATTTCTTGCTGCGGTAGCTCCCGTACAACTGATAATTACCGGCTCTCCTGATTCATATGACAGGCCACAGGCCATATATGCAGCAGAGCGTTCGTCAACACTTGAATATATTGTGAAATACGGATCATGTTGAATACTGCCAATGAAAACCGAATTTGTTGTACCTGGCGATGCTACTACTTTACTGATATTATGCGCTTTCAGCAATGAAATCAGTATCTGATGGTTTCGTTCGTTTGTATAATGTCTTTCCATTTGGGTTGTTTTTACTTAGATAAAACCGTAAGTTCGTTTCTTAGAAATGCTATAGAATCTTTCCTGACAACGTCTATTAAAGCATGAACCTTGTCATAATCAATAGTATTAGGGCATTCTTCATCGTCTGATACTAGCATTCTATTATTTAGCCCCATCAATTCAGTGAGCTCCTGTGTCTTGTTGTCGCATTGCTCACGTGAGAATCCATAGAACAACTTGCGGAACTGAACACTCATAATGATTCCATGGAAAGAATTGGTAACAATGCATTCTGCATACTTAATAAGTGAAAGGAATTCCTCAACACCAGCTTCATACATCATCATATGTCCTTTTTCCGCATTTGTGGCTCTAAGACTTATCTCAATTATCTTCAATCCCTTTTCCTTTGCCATTTGTTCTGCAAAGGCTTCCATTTTCTTATTATAGCGACGGGAATATAGAAGGAGATACTTTTCTGGGACTATTCTTTCAGCGGTAATCGTTTCATAGTCTTGGGATGTCAGCAATAATGTAGGATCTACCACCCTCTGAACAGGAATGCTTGTATGGCTCTTTACATAGTCTAACATCAAGTTCTCTCGCAAGCCTATACTCTTAAAGTTTTTGAGTCTTTCATTGAGCGTATTATATTTTTCATCGTTAAAGTGAGGGTCACCAAAACTTGCTGCATAAGCCACACTGCGTCCCCTCATACAGTCAAAGTTTGCATAATAGCCTTCTACAAAGCCTTTAAACTCAGTAAAGCAGAAAATTGTATCGCTACCACACACAAAGCCATCTATACCCTCGTCATTTACAATTTCATTGAAGTCACTATCATGATACTTTTTCTTTGTACGACGAAATCTATTGGTATAGAAATCTTCAAATTTCTTATAGTTCTCCTTTATAGCTGGCATTGTTAACTCTACCATACGGCGAGATTCCTCGTCAGTGTCCCACATCCGTTTGAACGGATTAAGCACATCACAATCCTCCAGCACTTTCGGACAATAGTCTATAAGTTTAGACTGCACTCCGATATCTTTTCCTATTCTATCAATTGCCTTACTCAAGGCCCATGATTGTAAGGCTGAACCATAATTAGTAAAATTACAATTGATATTATAGCTAACTTGGCCTATATATTTCATAACAATTCTGTATATATTAACAATTTTTACATGCTACTATCTCTTAGAGAATATATCCACTATCTTCATATGGTTGTATAGAGCAAAACAATGTGCTTATAATCATATATGCGTATTTTGTTTCTGATACAATTATTTAATACATGACGCAAAAGAACTTACAATATTAATTTGTGTTATTAAAAAATCATCTTAAACATTGTACGTCTTATTCTATCACAATTCTATCTACGAAATAAGAGAAATGAAGCAGAAGGAATTCCGTAAAACGTCCAAGCATATACTTGTCATCTGCATTATCTCTTTCAGAACATGAGTCCCAATAATGAAATCTGACTTGAAGTTCATTGTGACTTATGTCGTGTTTGATGACCATGCAACCTTTTTCTGCCCACTGGTTAGTTGTATGAACCAACACTTTCTCGCTTGCGTCTGTTTCCACACATTGCCATGTGGCTATACCTTTGCCATTGGCATCCACTTTATTAGAAACACAATCAATGATTTCTTTCTTCAGCTTTGTAGCGCTGGGTGTTTTTATAACATAATTCATAAATGTCTCAACTTATCTTATAATCTGTAGTGGATTAACCGAATATTTATCTTGATCAAACCAAATGGCAGTGTCGAGTGGATGATTGATTGTAAGGCACTCATGTCATTATAATGCTT
>CADBCZ010000027.1:373-38474 GCA_902793335.1 uncultured Lachnospiraceae bacterium | reverse complement strand
TATTTTAACGAATTCTTTCCTTGCTGCTGTCATTGCTGCTTCCTTTATTGGTATATGTACTCCTATCAGATCTACATATATATTGCCTTTCCCATCCTTTTTCGGACTTTTAGCTTCACTTATTGTTTCTATTATTTCCGGCATTTCAGCCTTAAATATTAATTCTTCCGCATATCTTTCTACCACACGATGAAGCTCTTTATTCTCTTTCTTATATAGCAGTTTCGCCATATTATTGGCTCCGGTATAGCTTGAGAAGCATTTGCTTTTGCCTTTGCAACCGCTCCTTTTAGTGCTATTCTACTTTCCGAATTAGCAAACTCATTATAATGATAACTCATACACATATCTTTGTCATTGGACGGAGAGTCCAAAAAATAAAAGGCCTCACCTGAGACCTTTCATTCTAATATCACTCCTGTTTATGTGTCTTTTCTCAATATATTCAAATCGATTTTATTAAAACTAATTTTATTAAAATATGTTTTAATAAAATTATCATAGTATACAGAACTTTAATCATTCCATCACTTTCCCGGCATACGAGCATGTCATTATAACATTTGCTTTGTCTTGTTCTGCGGCCTGTACCACTGCATACACAAGACGCTTGGCAATACTCTTGCCGCGATAGTGGTCATCAACTTCCGTATGATATATGTTCCATCCATCCGCAGTAACTTCAAAATCGCACTCGCCGATTATGCTATCGCCATCATAAGCCACGCTTCTGTTGTCCTCTAACTTAACAATTATGCCATGATTAAATACACAAGTGAGCGCCCCCGAAGGACAATTTGATACTGCTTTCCATACCTTAGCAGTCTCCGCTTTATCCAGCTGAATCCACGGCTTTCTTTGTATGTCAAATGCTTCCGGGCATCCGGTTACACATTTCTTAGCGTGCCTGCATTTATCCGAATCCCAAAACACGCTTATATCTTCCGTTTCGTATAACCTGTGCATAGCCGTTCCTCCTCACTCCATCGGATATTTCATGCCCCACTGTCCTCTTATCTCATCAAGAAGTTTCATAACCTTGTAGGTCTCGGCAAGCGGCATTTCCTCGCACTCAGTTTGGCCTGCAAGCAGTGCGCGCCTGCACGACAACACCTCATACTCGTAGCCGTTAATCTGCTCGGGAACATTTATCTCATCAATCAACTCGTGCTCTCGGTTATATATCCTGATGCCCTCGCAGTTATTGATATTTTGCACTTCTATATATCCGTCCTCACAATAAATGATTCCGCCCCTGTCGGTCGGTGTCATCATGGTGCTGTGCAAAACAGCCATTCCGCCGCCTCTAAAATACAGCGTAACGCTGTTGCTCTCATCCACTCCCTTATCCGACATTACAGCAGAACTTTCCACTCTGGAAATGTCCATGCCAAAAACCATCACGGCAAAGTTAATCGGATATACTCCGACATCAAGAAGTGCCCCGCCCGCAAGCGACGGTTCAAGAAGTCTTTCTTTGTCCTGCAGGTAGTACCCAAGGTTAGCGGTCAAAGAAATCGGCTTACCGACAGTCTGATTGTTGACTATCTCCGAAATCAGCGTTCTGCTCGGCATAAAGCGTGTCCAAATGGCTTCCACAAGCAAAAGACCTTTCTGCTTTGCAAGGTCGATAAGCTCCTGTGCTTGGGCTGCATTTACCGTAAATGGTTTCTCAACAAGCACATGCTTGCCATGCTCTAGGCACAATTTGGCGTGCTCAAAATGGAGCGAATGCGGTGATGCAACATAGACAAGCTCGACCTCGGGATCATTTACCATCTCCTCGTAGGAACCGTATGCCTTTTTAAAGCCCCACTCGTCCGCAAAGCTTTGTGCTTTTTCTATATTCCTCGAAGCAACGCTGTGACAGACTATTTTGTATTCGTCCGAAAGACCGGTCACTGCTTCTGCCATCTTTCTTGCTATACTTCCCGGAGCCAAAATCGAAAAATTCATATGTGCATCTCCTTTCTATGAAATAACAACTCGGTAGTTAATACGCAATAATTTGCGTGTTGCTTACTCGCCTTTCATGTTAAACTCCGTGTAATCATAATCGCTGTTTCCGTATATCTCCTGGCGAATGAGCTGGTCGTAGTCCGAATATCCGCTGAGGAACTGGTTGGCAATTATCTCGCTGTGATATGTCATTGAGTGCGGCACATAATCTGATTTAAGTTTTCCATTCTCATCATATGATACATTTTCCAGGCACGCCCCATCATACATAACGTAATGCTCCGTGTGGTCATCAAAGACCTTATCCCAGTTTACTTTGTAAATGCTAAGCACAATGTTTTGAGTTCTTTCATCCTCTTTTTTCGCGTGCAGAATATAACTTGTGATGTATTCAGGCTCACCATACACCCAATTTGTGTAATATAGATTTGAATTATCCTTCAATTGAGTTTCAATAGACTTGGTAGCGTTATCCAAGAAGAAACTGTCTGCCATAATATCTTCAAGCTTAATATTGAAAGAATCAAGACGCATCTTCTTCTCAGCTGCTTCTTGAACTTCCCTTGCCTCTTTCTCCTGCTTTTCCTTTTCTTCCGCATCTATCTTTGCCTGCTCGCGGCTTGACTGCTCCTGCTGGACACGTATCTTGCTTTGCTCGTATTGTGATTTTGTTATAAAAATAGATAAAATGACACCGGTAATTCCGGGGATAACCAAAAATACCATCACAAGGACAAGGACAATTATCCTTTCTCTTCACACCCCAACCCGCTTGCACACTTCTTTAAGACAACAATTGTCGCAATTTGGTTTTGTTCGTGCTGTGCACACAGCCCTTCCGTGATAAACGATTCTGTGGCAAAAATCATTTCCCTCTTCTGGCGGAATGATCTTCCATAATGCCATCTCCACCTTCTTAGGTTCCTTGATTCCATCAACCAATCCAAAACGGTTCACCAGCCTGATGCAGTGCGTATCCGTAACTATAGCAGGCTTACCGAATACATCTCCCATAATCAGGTTGGCACTTTTTCTACCAACTCCCGGAAGCTTGAGCAGAGAATCCATATCATCGGGAATCTTACCGTCATACTCTTCATCAAGCATTTTCATACAGGCTGAGATGTCCTTAGCCTTGCTGTGTCCGAGACCGCAAGGTTTGACAATGCGCTCAATCTCCTCAACCGGAGCGTTTGCAAGATCCTTATATGTCGGATACTTTGCATAGAGATCCTCAACTACTACATTAACCCTCGCATCCGTACACTGTGCCGCAAGCCTCACACTTACCAGCAGCTTCCATGCATCATCATAATCCAGTGAACAGGCGGCATCGGGATACTCTTTTTTCAGTAATTCAATAATTTGCAGTGCTCTTTGTTTCTTTGTCATCCGTATCTCCTAAGTTCTACAACTTATTCCTCTGCATCATCAAGATTGACCTCAACATCCTCACCGTCATCGGTCTCTTCCTCTGATTCCTCTGAAGCTTTCTTGTTATACTCCTCTTCTGAAACCTCTGTCAGCTTCGCATTTTCATAAAGGAAATCATACACCTTCTCTGAAAGCAGGTAATAAGTAAGATATTCCTTTCCGTAGTCCTCAATAAATTTGTCTGCTGAATCATACTCATACTCGGCATAATTATCTTCCGCTAATTTTTTGATATCATCATCAGATACCTTGATTCCTTCCTTGTCTGCTATCGCCTCAACAACCTGACGCTCGTGAACCATGGCGATGATATCATCCTTTTTCGCATCAGCGGTGATACCCATCATATCCTCGTAATCTGCAAGCTCCATTCCATACATGGCAGCCATCTGCTCATTGCCAGAGTTATACTCTTCCTCACACGCCTCATATGTTTTCTTTTCATAATCACCAAACTTAGAATTGTCTATAATCTTCTGAACTATCTCAGATACACTCTCAGTCTTATATTCCTCTTCCTTTTCAGATAAAAGGTCTTTTTTCAATGATTCCTCATACTTGGCAATAGTATCAAATCCAAGATTAGTCTTTACAAATTCATCATTATATTCAGGCTTGTTTTCCAACATGATTTCGTTAAGCGTAACTTCTATATCTGCTGTCTTTCCGACCAGATCTTCATCCACATAGTCTTCGGTAAGCTTTGCACTTACTGTTTTCTTGTCTCCTGTGTTCATTCCTACAAGAGCCTTCTCAACCTCGGGATAAATGTACTCTTCACCGATAACTATATCCTCGCTATATCCTGAATACGGATCCTCACTTCCGCTCTCATCATCGCCATCTTCTGAAGCTTCTTCCTCATCGGCAGTTTTATCAGTAGCTTCTTCTGAAGCCTCTTCCTCATCATCGCCTTCAGAAGCATACTTGTAAGGCTGTCCGTCAACCTTGGTAATAACGTAATCTATATTAACGTAGTCGCCATCCTGCGCGGCTCTGTCAGTTACCGGATCATAGGTTATGTAATCATACATCATCTCTTCTACGGCGTCACTTATCTCCTGCTCGCTTATCTTACAAACAACCTTAGATGCCTCTATGCCCTTATAATCCCCTAGTTTCACCTGACTGCCACAGCCTGTAAGACCAGCTGCCGCAAGCATTCCAACCATCAATAAACCTGCTTTTTTCCTAAATTTCATAATCTTTCTTACTCCTTAAAATATTATACTCTGTTATCTTCTTCATTTGCAATTGTGAACAATATCTCATACCATTCTTTTCTTGTCAAATTAATTTTTATAGCTTCGCACAGCTCACCGATTTCATCGTACTTGTTTGCATTTGCGATCACCTGCATATTTGCGGGATGCCTGAGCGTCCACGCAAGTGCCACAGCCCTTTCGCTAACATTGTACTCCTTTGCCAGTCTTTCAAGTATCAATTTGACATCAGGGTAAATGTTGCCACAAGGCAGCGCATCTGTCGCCTGTACCGTGATGCCATACATACGGCATCTGTCTACAAGCTTAAGCGATTTCTCTATCGAAGATCCTGTAGTTACTCCACATGAAAATCTGTCAACTAAGAATGTATCCCTGTTTGCAGCCGAAATCAATTCTATCTGTCCCTCATCAAAATGACTCAAACCAAACTGTTTGACCTTCCCGCTTTTTTGAAGCTGATACAGTGTCTCGGACACGTCATCTATTTCCATGAGATAATCGGGACGACCCAACAGCAAAAGGTCAATGCTGTCCACCTTCAAGCGTCGTAAACTGTCCTCCACCGACGAGATTATATGCGCTCCGGAAAGGTCATAATATCCGTTGTAGCTTCCACATTTTGTCTGGATACGCATCCTTTCTCGCATACCCTTATTATCGGCGATAACTTTTCCAAACAGTTCCTCACCGCGTCCTTTTCCGTATGCCGGGGAGTTGTCAAACAGTGTTATTCCATACTCCAAAGCGTTATCTATCAGCCTTGTCGCCTCCGCATAGGTCAGGCTGTCAAAGTTCTTCATACCCAAAGCTATACGGCTTGCATCCATATCAGAATTGCCCAGCGGCATTGCCATGTCTCCGCCAAGAGGCTTGACTCCCGTCCGCTCATAACCAATCTTATCTGCGACCTTGTTAGCCATACGGATAAGCATATTTCTATGATTCTTGGTAACATGATAATAAATGTTTTCGACCTTTGCAGCGAACTGTTCTGTGGAAAACTTCAAGACACTGTCTACGGCATTTTGAGTAAAATCAACATTCGCTTCATTGATAAGCACTTTGTCTAAACCATCACAGAAAGACTTCTCATCCACAAATTCATATCCGTTTTCGCCATCAAACAATACTCCGTCAAGGCATGCGTCCCTCCTTGCCACAACAGGCAGTCCCGATGCAAGTGCCTCGATATATGTAAGGCCCTGTGTTTCACTGGTTGATGCCGACACAAACACATCACCTATCTGATAATAGTGATTTATCTCATCCCAGGGTTTTGAACCGGCAAATATCATCTGTTTTCTATGCTTAAGTCCTCTTGCCTTCTTCTCAAGAGTGCTTTTGTGAGGACCGTCACCCACCACCAGAAACGTGGCATTAAGGTTTCTGTCCATGTAATCATCGAGATAATCCATTATCTCATCTATGTTTTTTTCCTCTGAAACTCTGCCCAGATAAAGGATCACCTTATTCTCTGCCGGAATGCCCAAAGACGCTTTAAGTCTGTTTTTCTGTGCCTGAGTATCATTTGCCTGAAATTTTGAAAGGTCGATTCCTGTCGGAATAACGTTGATTTCAGGTTTCACCTTATACTGTCTCATCAGCTCTGCAACCTTCTCAGTTGGAACAATAAGTTCTTCAGCACCTCTGACACTGAATTTACTGTACATCTTGGCAAACTGCTTTGCCCGCTTTTCATTTGAGATATATCGCCTAAGATAATGTGTATAGTCCTCGTAAATTGTATGGTAGGTATGAACAACAGGTACAAACAGCTCATGCGCCATTATACGTCCAAACATTCCTATCGCAAACTCTGTATTTGTATGAATGATGTCAAGCTTCATTCTATGTATCTGAAGAGCAATCTTAGGATGATAAAAAAGTCCGAGTCTTCTTTCAGGTACAAATGATACCGCTTTTGACGGAACACGAAACACTCCCTTTTCCGAGGTCGGTGCTCCCGGTGTTTTTGTTGTTATGACATATACATTATGTCCTCTTTTTTCCAATTCCTTCTTTAACAGATATACAGAATTGGCAACTCCGTTTAACTCCGGATAATATGTATCTGTAAATAAACCAATATTCATTTATAACCTCTCCTTATGATACTGATATATCCACTGCTTCTATCTCTTCTCTGACTTCTTCAAAACAATTGATAAGCCTTGGTGATATGCCCCCACATATACTGTTTGCAATCATATAATACGCCTTGTTTTTGTTCATATTCTCCGAAACCCCGGAATGCAGCAAGGTATCGTATATATCTGCAAATCCCACTATCTGGGCTTCTATCGGAATCTTGTTTTCCTTGTAACCATACGGATATCCGCTTCCATCATATTTTTCATGGTGATATACACATACATTATAACAGATTCTTTCAAAATCCCTGTCTCTTCCTGTCGATAGTGATTTTATAATCTGACCACCTTTGATAGTGTGTTTTTCATATAGATTAAATTGACAGCTCGACATTTGCCCCTTCATAAGCAGGAGTGCGTCCGGCATTGTAATCTTTCCCACATCATGAATACGTGCCGCCATTGTTGTCAATCTCTGTTTTTGTTCTGTCATCCTCGATCTAGGATACAGTTTTGAATAACATCTTGCCAAAATTTCAGTGTAATTTTGAACTCGTGTTATATGGTCTCTGGTCTCACAATTGCTTTGGATGATCAAATCACCCAGCAGATCGATAAATATATTATTAACCGCCTCATTAGTCAAAATAGTCCCATTAGATGTCATGCAGTATCTACTCCTTATATTTAAGTAAAAATCTTCTTTTATATTTTAGCACGGCGTAATCCGTAATTCTTTTTAAGCAAGTGACATCGTTCGTCCCACCTACTATGCCTATTATAGCTTTACCCTGAACAAATTTCCCGTATAACAACTCTTTTGAAAGCGCCTCAGCCGATACATCAATCTGCCTTTTTAACATCAGTTGAAGAACCTCTTCATCCTTTGTTATTGCACTGTCCGTATTATCTTTGTCCTTTACAGCCCTCTTAAAATCCTCCTCCGACATAATCTCTATCAATTGATTAAGCTCTTTATTCTTTTCTCGCAGCTCATCTCCGCTTTTTAAAGATGTCTCTATTATCTTAAGAATAAAAATCTTCTCCTCCGGAGAGGTGTATTCAAAACCGAAACTAATAGCAATCTCGTATATACTCTTCAACATAACCGATACAAAGATGGGAATGTCTGGAATACCCATTCCTCCAAGACCAAGCGCTAATCCCTCAAACATTGAAATAATGAGGTTTTTCACTATCGTATTCTTTGCCTGTCTGTCGAATCTTCGAACTCCCGCTGCCGTAAATCCCTCATTCTTAAGCTTTTTTGAAGAACTCTTATAGGTATGCCTCTGTTCATCTTTTTTATATGTCTTCTCAATAAGTCCTGTACCTTTTTCAAAGACCATATAAAATGCCTTGCCAAAAGCTGACTCCAAAGTCCGCTGTAAAGAAATCGGAATCTTCCGTCTGACAAATCTTACCCACTTAGGAGTCTTATCCAATATATGTTTTGTAAAAAATGATTCTTCTTTTAAATTTTGAACTCTCCACTCATTTTCCCAAGAAAAACTCATAATCGACTTCCTTTTTGTGATATTTTATCAATATTATGTAAACAAACCATCAAATCGCAGTGGTTTCCCTGCTCCTGTTATGACGGTCTCTACACTCCATGGCAAAGCTTATCAAAAATTCATAGAAATCCTTAATTACCGCATTCGTATCTGCCTGCTCACCATAGGAGATAACAATGTTTCTCTTACAATCCTGTCCTTTTATCGGCAAAAGCACCACATTTTTCGAAGGTTCGGCACTTTCCCAGGAATATTCAGGCCAAAACCCGACGCCAAGTCCTGCACTGATAAGACTTCGCACCGACTCAAAATTCATACTTTCAAAAATTATATTAGGTGTAAATCCAGCCTCCATACAGAACTGATCACATATGTGTCTTATCGGTCTTGTATCGGCCATCATGATAAACCCTTCCCCTGACACCTCCGAAAGCTCTATCTCCGTATAATCTGCATACTTTGAAGAAGCAGGTACGGCAAGAAAGAATTTCTCTTCTAATGTCATCTGATCGGAGTACACTCCACTCTTAGACAGTGATGCGGTTATACACAGATCATAATCCACAGCATTAGGGCTCTGTACAAATTCGAAATTAATCTCCGGATGCTTTGCCTTATAAGAAATAATGCAGTTAGTTACCAGTATCGACGCTGCCAAAACATTGAGGTGAATAGTAAGTTTCTGTTTCTTCTCCGCATCTGATAATTTCTTTGGAAGATTATCTATGGTTTTTATTATAGGTTTCACTTCCTCTGCAAATATTTTCCCTGCATTGGTAAGAACAATACCACCTTTTTTTCGTTCAAACAGCTTGACATTTAATTCTTTTTCCAGCCTCTTAATTGATTGCGACAACGCCGGCTGGGCTATTTTTAACGAATTAGCCGCCTTTGTTATATGCTCATACTGTGCTGCCACCATAAAATACTGTAGTTGTTGTAACTCCATAACTGCCTCCGAATATATCACATAAATATGTTGTATTTGTGTTTTTCCAATTATTCTTTCATCATTCTCTGTACATAGTCTTCTTTTGGCATCGGTTTTGCGTAGTAATATCCCTGTATCATATCACAGCCCTGTTTTGCCAGGAAGTCAACCTGCTCCTTGACCTCTACACCTTCCGCAACCGTTCTCATATTAAGACTCTTTGCAAGTTTAATAGCCTCGCTGATGACTATCTCTCCCCTGTCTCCTTCAGCCTCGCCTCTGAAGAATTCAGCGTCCAGCTTTAACACATCAAGTGGCATGTCCTTGAGTGAATTAAGCGACGAATACCCTGAACCGAAATCATCCATGGATACCGCAAAGCCGTATTCCTTTAATTTCTTGATGGTATTAATAATCGCCTTCTTATCATCAAAGAATGCACTCTCAGTAAGCTCCAGCTCTATATATTCATGAGGAGTTCCGACTCTGTCTACAATATCTCTTATCTGATCTGCAAGGTCAGTCTCTATAAAATGAGCCCTTGAGATATTGACGGATACAGGCACACATTTAAAACCCCTATCAAGCCAGGCCTTCTGGTCTTTTGCAACATTCTCTAACATGTAATGGTCAATCTCAGTAATAAAACCATTCTTCTCAAATATTGGTATGAACCGTCCCGGTGGAACAAAGCCCATATCATCATTCTGCCATCTTATAAGTGCCTCTGCACCTCGAAGCTTATCTGTACCCGGATCATACTTTGGCTGATAATATACTATAAATTCTTCATGCTCAAGTGCATAGCGCTGTCTCTCAGTCACCTTATCCACCCATCGCTGATCCTCAACGAATTTGTTGTCAAAAAGCGCTACTCCCGATTCATAACCTGTCGCCAACGATTCCCCTGCCGTACATGCATTGTTTAATACAGCTTCTAAATCAACATTTTTCATTCTGAGCACTTTTCCGTTTTCGTTCTTCATAACATCTATCGACGCCACACCTGCCTGAAAACTGAAGGTATGCTCCTGCTCAATCTTCTCTAATTGTAATATCATACTCTGAAGTCTCATTTTCAGCATGTCTATGTCATCATATTTTAAAAGCAGTGCATAGTTAGAATCAGCAATATGCGCAAGCATTTCCTTCTTGTCAAGCTGCTTTCCGATCATGTTATATACTTTTTTAAGGAGTTTCTGTCCCTGTTCAATCGAGTGACACATGCAATAATTTCTATACTTTACAAATACAAGATTAACAACTGCATAGTTGTATTTTGCAGTTGAATGTTTTCTTAAATACTGTTCTCCTCTATATATAAACCAGGTCTTATTGTGACCATCAGTCACCATATCCGTGAATAACAGTTTAACAACCTTTCGCTGATTAACAATATTTGAAACTATATTGATTATCATTGTGATAAAAACAATAACTATCAAAACAAACATTATAACTATAAATACAAGTAAATATGTTAAATCCTGCATAGCAAAATTAATATATGCCTTTGCAATGAATTCTTCTTTTCCTTCATTAACACTTACAGCCACCCAGAAAGGAAGATGAACCGTATATCGCCTATCATCTCCCATAATACCCTTAATAGCTTTGTCATTCTCCCTTAAATTGTCTCTGATTATCTTCTCTCTTTCAGCATCAGAAACAGCATTTTTCATGTCTTTTCTTTGAATCGGATATAGAAGCTTAAGTATTGTTTTCATGTTTGCCTCAACGTTACCGTCTTCAAACTCCAAATAATTATTCTCGCTATCCGCATAAAGATACATATCATTACTGTAATCAACATCTATATTCATATCTTGCTCATCATCGTTTATTATAATAAGATCTGATACTAGCTTATAGCGATTCTTTCCAATTGTATCATTACCATATTTATAAATAATATTACCAGCATTATCTCTTATAAGATAATCATGACCACTCTTTGCAAGCTGTGAATACACTTCTTCCTGTTTACCTTCTTTAACTGATTTGTCATAAAGAAGTGCCAGGTATCTGACGGAATCATACTCAGAATTTGCTTTGTTCTGAACAAAAAAAGTCATCATTGCCGATGCAAAAGCAACAAGTATAATTCCGATTGTTGAATGTATCAGAATAAGTATAATGATTGATATCCACGAATGATTCTTCTTGATTTTTCTAATCTTTTTTGTATTCTTCTTCGCCATTGGCAACCCCTCTCCCTATCTTTCGCAATTACCTATAAATACTACACATTCTCCTTATTACTGTCATCTTTGATAATCAACGGTATCTTGTATGATATTGCACTCTTTGGGCAATGACCTACACAGTCACCGCAATGGACACACTCTCTGTCTCCGACTTTGGCTACGTCCATCTTACATTCGCGGACGCATATATTACAGCCTATACATTTATCTTCATCAACCTTAACCCCGCATATCGACACCTTGTGAAACAAAGAATAAATGGCACCGAGCGGACATAAGAATCTGCAAAAGCTCCTGAATATAAACACTGAAGATATCAAGATTACAAACATCAATCCTATCTTCCACGAAAACAGAAAACCAATCAATAATCTCAATTTCTCCTGTGTAGCGACAAGGAATACTCCTCCCTCTAATGTACCTGCAGGACAGATATACTTGCAAAATCCCGGCACATTCATCATAAGTGGAATGGTTATCACAAACTCTATCAAAATCACATACTTAAGATATGATAACACCTGACTCCAGGTTCCCTTTTTGACCTTTTTAGTCGGTATTTTATATAAAAGTTCCTGGATAAGACCAAACGGGCATAAAAAACCACATACAACGCGTCCTAATATCACGCCGAAAAGTAGCAAAAGCCCCAGAACATAATAATTGAATCTGTACTTTGCCGAAACCAGAGCAGATTGCAGGCTTCCAAGCGGACATGAGCCCACAGCTCCCGGACAGGAATAACAGTTAAGTCCCGGAACGCAGGTACCCTTTACCTTTCCCTGAAAGATACTTCCCTTTGCAAATCCTATGAAATTACAATTATATAACAGTGCGCACACCACCTGAGTCAGTCTGCGCTTATGCTCTTTAATCTTCAATATATTATCCTATTCCAATACACTCATAGCATATTCTTATCGCCTTATTCATTATATCGTAATAGTCTCCCTTATTTACTCCGAATACAACAAGAAAAACCCCTACGGCGATCAATGCTATTCTTATCATTCTTTTTTTATTCATTCAGATTCCTCATAAACTTGTCGCCCACAATATTCCATGTGCTCATCTACTCACCAAGAGCAGCATCTATAGCTTCTTTGTAAAGCTGATACTGTACATCTTCACTTTCTGCACCAAGGTAGATATTCTTAATCACTCCGTCTTTACCGACTACCAATGTATAAGGAATTCCATCTGTCGGATAGCGGTTGTTGATCTCTCCGTTCTCATCATATGCTATAGGAAATGTATATCCGTTATCTTTAACAAAAGCATCTACCGTACCTTTGTCTTCGACACAGTTAACGGCAACAATCTTGAGGTCATCCCCATACTCATTGTTAAGCTTTTCAAATGCAGGCATCTCACCGACACAAGGTCCGCACCATGTTGCCCATATATTTATCAGCACCACCTTGCCCTTATTCTCTGAGAGAGTAAATGTCTCCCCTCCTACAAGCTCGGCGGTAAAGTCAGGAGCAGTATCTCCCTCTGAAAGTTCACCATAGCTTACATCACTGCTATCCTCTGTATCAGCCTCTGAATTCTTGACTGCTTCCTCTATACTCATGTCAGCCTTTCCGCCATTTGCAACGGTACTTGACTGTCCACAACCTGTAAGGCCGCAAGCAACTAAGAATGAAAGTACAGCCCCAGCGGTTAATATATTATTTCTGTTCAAATTTTTATTTATCATATTCTTACCTCTCATAAACTACAATTATTGCAACCTACACTTGTTATTATTACAATAAATATTATAACACAACTATGCCATTTTTTTGCAAAAAACCTTAAATTAATTTAACCTCTGTACAACTAAAAAAGGTATATACTTACTTTCGTAAATACATACCTCTTTTCATGTTTTTCATTTTTTAATTTACGTTGATTCTCTTTCGATTAATATAGGCGTTGAGCAGAAGGATTGAGTCTGCATATTCGGTCTTTTGATCTTCTGCAACATGAATCTTGCCGCCTGACTTCCCATTTCAAACATGTCAACCTCAATGGCAGTCAACATAGGCTGAACGAGCATGGAAAATGGATAATTGTCAAAGGTCATGATAGCTATATCCTTAGGTATATCCATGTTCTTAACTCTTATACTGTTAATACATCCAAGTGCAAGATAGTTGTTATTACAAAGAATTACCTCAGGAATCTTATCCCTTTCCAAAATCTGTTCTGTGATCCTACGGCTATCATCAAATCCGGTTATCCCGGATATTGTTTCGATAGTTAATTCTTCCTCTTCAAATGCAAGATTAATGCCATCAAGTCTTCTAAGCGATATCTGATCATTTACAGGATCACCCATAAGGAAAACTACATCCCTATAGCCCTTATCAAGCAGATAATTTGCCGCCATCTGTCCGGCTGATTCATGACTCACATCAATCCAACTCAATGTATTCACAAAGTCCGGTTTACCGATAACAAGATGAGGATATGCTTCTTTTCCCAGAACAAATGCCAGTTGTCTTGTAAGTATTCCTGCATGGAGTATAATTCCGTCAGCCTCTTCGCTAAGCATTAATTCTTTGATCAATTCGGGAGCATTGTCCTTAGTCACATGCTTAAGTATCAACGAATATCCTTTTTCCTCAAGATATCTGTCAACCCCTGTGACCATCTCAAACAGATGGGGATTTTCAAATCCCACTCCCTTAGAAAGATTTGCCGCAAATAGGATGATACCGTTTTTCTTTCTGGCAAAGCTTCGTGCTCTGGCATTGGGTTTATAACCCATCTCATCTGCAATATCGCGTATTCTCTTTTTTGTCTTTTCTGATATTGAATAACTATCGTTAAGCGCCTTGGAAACCGTAGAGATCGATACTCCTGCCGCTTCTGCAAGATCAAATATTGTAGCTGCCATATACTAATCCTTTTTTACTCTTTAAATACAACGTAGCCGTTTGCAGTAAGTTTACCGTCGTTATAATTCTTTGCAAGTAATACATCACCGTTGTCAGCAACAGTAAACTCATCATCACCATTATTGATGTATACTGATATTGCCTCATCATCATTAAAACGTCTGTATCCATAAATACCATTTTCGGCAATAAGAGTATCAAACTCTCCATTTTTAATACATCCATGGTCTAAACGAAGTTTAATAAACTTCTTATAAACATCTTCCAAGGAATCATTTCTGTCAAATTCCATTGGTCGTCTGTATTCTGCTTCTTCTTTACCTGTAAGCCCTTTTTCATCTCCGTAGAAAACGCTTGGCATTCCTACAAATGTCATCTGGAAAAGAACTGCCAGTTCCATTTTATCCTTGTCATTGTCGCACTCTGTAAGGAAACGACTGACATCATGGCTATCGAGAAGATTAAGCTGTGCGAATTCTGCCTGCTTTGGATATCTCATCAAGAGATTTGACACTCTTGCATCAAATTCTGAAGCATCAATTGTCTTATATGCAAAGAACTGTCCGCAAAATCTTCTGATATCATAATTCATTGCGCCATCCATCATATTTCCATTTACATAATGGTTTGCATTTTCCCAAACCTCACCTATGACAAGTGCATCTGCTTTTTCATTTTTAACAGAATTTCGGAAGGCTCTTAAAAACTGGTCATCCAATTCATTAGCAACATCTAAGCGCCATCCGTCAACGTCGAATTCTCTTATCCAATAAGCACCAACCTCACAGAAGTAATCTTTAAGTTTTGGGTTAGCCGTATTGGTTTTCGGCATGTCTGCAACATAAGCAAAGCACACATAATCCGGCATTTTGCCTTGTTCTGGAAAAACCGGTTCGTCCGGAATATCATAGAAATAATCAAAATACGGAGATTTCTTACCATTTTTCAATACATCCTGAAAAAATTCATGACGCCAGCTCACATGATTGAACACTCCGTCGATTATGACTTTAATTCCCATGCTGTGAGCACGATTAACCATCGATCTGAAATCTTCGTCTGTTCCTCTTGTAGGATCTACATGGAAGTAGTCCACAAGATCATACTTGTGATATGAATTTGCCACAAAAAACGGATTTAAATAGATACAGTTACAACCAAGACCTGAAATATAATCCAGATTCTCTTCTATACCCTTTATAGTACCGCCTAAGCGTGAACGACATTCTTCACCGTTATAGTATACCACACTTTCAGTAGGGTTCATAGTTCTTACGCCGTTTGCAAAGCTGTCAGGGAAAATGTTGTATACAACCGCATCCTTAACCCACTTTGGAGTATCTATTCTATCTGACTTTAAGTTAAACGGAAACTGAAAATGCTCATAACGCTCTACATCGTCAGTCTTACTAAAGCAGTCACCGAGGTAATAAGCCTTTTCATTTCCATCATTTAACTCAAAGTAATAAGCGACTCTAAGTATTTCAGTCTCAAGCAAAACCTCAAAGTAGTCATAATACTTGTCGCTTCTTACCTTTTTCATTGGAACAGGATAAAATGTGATTTGGGGTGACATTCCTGCTCTATCACCATAATAAAATGTACATTCTTTGATGTCATTAGCAGCTGTTTTAAGTCGAAATATATAATGTGTATCATCCACCGCATGAGCGTACTCGCTCATGGGGCGATGAAAAATAGCTGAATAATTCATTATGTCATCCTTTCGATGCACCGGCTGTTACTCCGGAAACATAATATTTCTGTAGTTTGATAAATAACAACACAATCGGGATAGAAACCAATACTGCTGCCGCACAGAAAGATGTATAATACTCAAATATATTGGCTTTATCTACCATTGTGAAAAGTCCCTTTGCAACAGTGTACTTGTCATAGTTGTCTTTCATGATAACCGATACAAAGATAAAATCTACCCATGGTGCTATGAATGCATTTATCGCAGTGTTAACAACGATAGGCTTTGAATTCGGAAGTATTATCTTCCAAAAAATCACGTGCCTGCTAGCACCATCAAGCCTTGCCGCTTCATCTAGTGAAATCGGAATGGTATCAAAGAAACCTTTAGCAATATAATAATTTAATGCCGCTCCGCCTGAGTAAACCAGAATAAGAGCAAGTAATGTCTGATCAAGTCCGATTGATTTCATGAAATGATAAATTGCTATCATACTCATGAATCCCGGGAACATTCCAAGTACAAGTGATATGTTCATAAGGGCTTTTCTGGATTTGAATCTCAATCTGGAATAAACATATGCAACCATTAATGTAAGTATTGTAGTAATGATACAGCTGCATACTGCTACAAACAGAGTGTTACAAAACCATTTTGGAAAGTTGAAAAGTCTCGTATCAGTGAACAGTTTTACATAGTTGTCAAATGTAAATGCCTTTGGCCACAACGTCGATGTATAAGCTCCCTTCTCTTTTCTGAAGGATGAAAGTACAAGCCAAAATACAGGAATAAGCCATAAGACAGATAGGATTGCAAGCACAGTATGCATAAGTATACTGATTTTTTTATTGCGATTACTCATTGGAACATATCCTCCTTCTTAACTGAACCTGTACGATTATAAACTGCAATTGACAATGTAGACGCTATCATGAAGATGAAAATACCTATTGTTGATGCCAAAGCGTAATCATGTTTATCAACTGTCAGCTTATATAACCACGTTACAAGAAGATCTGTCTTTCCTGCCTGATAATAATCAAGTCCGAAAGGACCACCTCCTGTAAGAAGGTAAATAACATTAAAGTTATTAATATTTGTCACAAAAGTTGTAATAGTTGCCGGAGCAGTTACAAATATCATGTATGGCAGCGTGATGTTGGTAAATCTCTGAAAAGCTGTCGCGCCATCAATCTGTGCACTCTCATACAAGTCTTCCGGAATGTTCAGAAGTACACCTGTAAATGTCATCATTGTATATGGGATACCAATCCACATGTTAATGACTACTACGCAGACCCTTGCCAAAGTTGGATTAGTCAAAAATGGCAACGGTGCATTTATGAGTCCAATTTTCATCAGGGCGAGATTAATTGCTCCGGCCGGCTCTAATGCCCTTGAGATAAGTAACAGACTCACAAACTGGGGAATTGCAACCGAAATCATGAAAAGTGTTCTCCATAATTTCTTACACTTCACAAGCTTATGATTGATCATCATTGCAAGTAACATTCCAAATATATAATTAGTAAAAGTAGCTAGAATTGCCCAAACAAATGTCCATCCCAGTATTCCAAAGAAGGTATGCGTTTTGGTGGAATTGCCCAGGAATATATCAATAACATTTGTAAGGCCGGTCCAGGTGAACAATTCACCCGGCGGCTGATGATTCGCATCAAAGTTTGTAAAAGCAATCAAAATCATAAACACTATAGGTAACACTGTAAACAGTACAAGTGTTGTCATCGGTGCTGCCAAAAGTGTTATATGAAATTTGCTATCCAAAAGCTCTAAAAGTATCTCTTTAAAAGTCGGTATATGCTTTCCTTCTTTTTCAAGTTTAAGTATCTGTTTGATATTTCTGATCAACAGGACTAATATCCAGATAAACAGAATACAAGCAGCTATTGCAAAAACGCTGAATAAAAGAATCAACATGGAATTATCGCCCGTGGTGCGCTCATAAATCTGTAATGCTTCATTCCATTGTTTTCCCTGAGCATTCTCGCCTAATGTATGAAAATGTGACAGATACTTAAACCCAAATTTGAAGAAAAAAGTAGCTAAAAGAGCTTCTACAATTATGTAAATAAAAGTTAAAAATATCATTTATCCGCCCTGCTATCTATTATTATTCTGCTGTTGCCTGTTCTACTAACTGATCAAGCATTGCCTGAAGATCGTTTGTTGAATGTCCTTCAAGTTCTGCACCAAAAGCCTCTGCAGGTGTCCAATAAGCACCATTTACATGCTGGCTTACTGCGAACTGGCTCTGATCTGCAAGTGCCTTAAGTGCGATGTCTGCTGATACTGCATCTGACTTAGAAACGTTGATGTTTGAAGGGCCATATCCAAGTACTTCAAATCTTCTTGCCTGTGATTTCTCATTTGTAAGATACTCAGCAAGCTCCATAGCCTCTACAGGATGCTGTGTCTGTGTGTTTACACCAAGGACCTTACATCCAAGGAATGAACCCATCTGTACCTGCTCACCGTTACATGTAAATGTAGGAAGCTTAGCTGCGCCGAAGTTATCGCCGAGCTTCTCTTTGATACTCGCTGAAACCCATGGACCACTTACTCCACAACAAATGTTATCTCCGATACCTCCTTCAAGAACGCTGTCATCACCTGTTACGAATGCAGGATCATTACAGAATGCTCTAACTGCTTCTGCTGCTGCAAGACCTTTTTCGTTGTTAAAATCACAGATCTGCTTTCCGTTCTCATCAAGTGAAATGTTACAACCATTTCCAATGAAGAATGATGCAAGATACCATCCGTTGGAAATATCCATATGCACCTGCTTACCTGCTGCATTAGCTGCTGCAAGAATTCCATCTAAAGTCTGAACATCTTCCTCTGATAACACTGACTTATCATAGTAAAGATAATATCCGTTATCTGCTGTCATCGGATATCCGTAAAGAACACCATTATAACTTGCTGCATCAATTGTCCCGGGTGCATTAGCACTCTTAACTTCATCAACATTTCTTGTAACTTCATAAAGTGCGTCTGCCTGAACAAGTGTTGTAAGCTGATCATCAGGATATGAGAATACATCAGCTGCCGCTGCAGGATCCTCGATGTAACGTGCCTGAGCATCTGCCTCACCAACTACACCGTAATCGAACTGCCATGAATTCTCTGGATGCTCTTTCGCAAACTCTTCACAAAGCTCTTTTAAGAGATCCTGATCTGTCTGTGAGCCCCATATCTTTAATGAGATCATCTCACCATCACCTTCTATAACACTCTGCTCTGCAGGATTTCCTTCATCCGGTGCTTCTTCTTCAGTCTCAGCCTGTCCATCTTCCTCGCTAACCTCAACTGCCTCTGTTTTCTCTGCTGAAGCTGACTCTGTGTTGTTTCCGCAACCAGTCATACAAGCTACCATGGCTGTTGCCATTACAATTGATAATAATTTCTTTTTCATTATATAAGTCCTCCCTAACGGATGTATAATTTTTTTGCTTTTGCTTTGGGTACCCTCGGTATGGCTATTATTCCACGAAAAAGAGAAAACGTCAACGAAAATAAAGGAAAGCGTTTTCCTAAATGTGCGGTCTTTCACGAAAGTCTTGATTTATATAGCTTTTTATTATTTATAGCGTATATCCCTCAAGAAGTTTTTTTCCCTCATTAACGCATTGTTTTCTAAATTCTTGCAAGTCAAGAGCTTCAATAAATTTCCTAACTTCCTCTTCCGTTGCATCCATTCCTTTTCCCTTGAGTATTTCTTTTATATCCTCTATTGTAAATGAAACCGTAATAACACTGTTTTTCTGCTGT
The DNA here is from genome assembly GCA_902793335.1 of uncultured Lachnospiraceae bacterium. Classification (GTDB taxonomy): domain Bacteria; phylum Bacillota; class Clostridia; order Lachnospirales; family Lachnospiraceae; genus CAG-590. The sequence goes on along the minus strand of CADBCZ010000027.1, from coordinate 18,728 downwards.
TTACTCACGAAGCGTTCATCCATTTTAATCTTGTATGTAAGAAGTCTTAACAGATATTCCGGCACCCTTCTATTACCCAATTCCCAATCTGTGATCGTCGGATACGGTATATCGAATTCCCTTGAAAATTCTCTCCTGCTCATTCCGGTTTCTTTTCTGAGTTTTTTCAACTTTTCCTGTTTTTCTTCTCTATCCATGGTATTGCCTCCCTTAATTTGTAATCTTCGCTTTTCTTATGAGTTCATTTATTATTCTTACATCTTCTATTCTGTTGATTCCAAAACATTTCTTGCCTGCATCTTTGATAGAAGCACCTATATGATATCCTGTTATTCCGTCTATAATCAAAAACCTGTCATGAAATACATTTGTTCTCTTAACATTTAACATCGGATATTGTGCATTAAAATTAGTAATATCCTGGTCTGTAAGTTTAGAACCTAAAAATGTATAAATTACAACACCTACTCCCTCTTTCTTTTTTGATAATATATTGAGTGTCCTTACATCTACGTATCCATCAATCAAAATGATATCTTTATCAGCCTGCCTTACCAACTGTGTTATAAGACTAAATGCATCAAAAATCTGCCCATCAAAAAATATCTTCTGGTTATTCTCTTTGTGAGTTTCTATGTAATCAAATATCCTGTCAAATCTTTCATCCGTATACTTTTCAAAATTATCCCGCCGAATTTCTGTTTGAATCTGTCGTTGCTCAATATAGTTAACCTTTTCAAGAATCATCGAATTCTTTGCAAGATATTTTCTCATATCAACAAAGGTTTTCATGATTCTTATGCTGACCTGAATTGCTACATCACTTCTAAGTACTGCTGAAAGCATAGCTATTCCCTGTTCGGTGTAAACATATGGAAGTTTTCTTCTACCACCATGTGTATTATTTTCTATTTCGTTATTATTAGAACTTGAAGTCGCAATTTGCGACTTCAAGTTTGTATACTCTTCTTCAGTCAATTGAAAACAAAAATCTTCGGGAAAACGTTTTTGATTTCGTTTCATTGCTTTATTCAAATTTTTTGTTTCTGCTCGATACAGCATAGCCAAATCACAGTCGAGCATTACCTGTTTATCACGAACAACATGTATTAAATTATATATTATCTGTTTATCGATGTTCAAATCTTTATTATATACTATTATTTCATCATTTGTATCCATATAGCCAATGTCTCTCCCTTCTCTCAATCAACTTGAAGTTCCAAATTGGAACTTCAAGTTGATTGGCATAATTTCACAATTTAACTGAAAAGCCTCATTTTTAAAGCTTTTTTGTTCATACTTCTTCCCAACAAATTTACAACTTGAAGTTCCAATTTGGAACTTCAAGTCAAAAAAATATGCATTGCATATACTATATAATAGTTTGATATCTGTAACAGCTCTTCAACTTCGTTTATCTTCATCAAATGACTCCTTCCATCCGACCTTATTATTAGCTGATTATAAGGGTTAAAGTCACTTTAAGGTCAAGTGTTTTCGGCAAAAATCTGAATTTAGTCGGATATTCTAACATTTACTCCTGATATATAGAATACCCTTTGCCGTAATTTCTTTTTTCCATTGGAACAACTCTCGAAAATTTTTTAGGCTTATAATTCACCTCTGTTGGTATATTATCAGTTCCGTTTTTTAGTACATATATTATTCTGCAGGTATCATCATTTGTTATCACATATTCACAACCATCAAATTTATCATATTCTGCAATATACGCAATTCCATCAAAGTTCTCTGTATCCGTCAGCATATGATTAGTCTGTATTCTATCAATCAAATCCAAAGAATAAGTTATGTTTTTAATTCTAGCGCACTCCTTAATATAATCCTCTTTAGGATAGTCAACTACCATAAATCGTGTAGAATAAATGTCAGAAGTACATGACATACTCGGTCCATCCTCAGGTTCTCCACCGTCTTCCCCTCCATATATCTTATAACTGTAATCCCCATCAACAGACGCATAGTACTCAGTAACGTACTTCTCGTCAATATTCTCAGGAAAAATTAAGCTTTCTGAAAAACTGCCAAAAATCATATCATTAACATCCTGCTTGTCCTCTCTTTCAAAATAAGAATTCCAATCCGAATACTCTTCTATTTTTTCGGTTTCGAAATGAATCTCACCTTCTCCACTGTCTGTCACTTCGCCAAATATACCGGTAACAATAAACCTTAACATAAAACTCGTCAAGGCTAATACTACAATACATCCAACAACAACAAATTTCGCCATTGATTTATACGTCTTAGAATCCGTCAATGTACTATCAACCGAACCCCTATTATTATTCTTTCCGGCTTTGCTTTTTTTCTGTCCATTAACATCATGACGATACAAATACAGACTCTTCTTCCAAGCATATAGTCCGGATATAACAGCAAATGTTACAGCTCCGGCAACTGTTGGTGCTGTCGGTAGAATATATATTATTTCATATAATCTATATCCCGAAACACCTTTACTTTTACCATTCATTACTACCGAAATACCAATAATAAGTATTCCTATTAACACTACTATCACAATATATCCAAAAGTTCTTCTAGTCTGGTTTCTGTAAAATGCCTGCAATCCGAGCAAAAACCATACACCCAGTATAATAGCTACTTCAAACAAACCTCCCCAAACATCTATTAATGATATTTCCATTGCTAAATCAGATATAGCATTTCCAAAATCGCCGGTAACAATTTGATCACCTATTCCAATTATGAAAATTAGCAAAAATGCTATGCTCAAAACAATTACAATATATATTAATGGATATATAAAGAGAATATTCCTCACTACAAATGTATCCTTTACAGGAAGAGTTCTGGATATCTTTGATATTCCCTTATGCAAAAAAGCAACATTCCAAAATAATCCCATCATTGCAAACATTCCAAGTAAAGTCAAATTTAATCCATTGTGGCTTTGTAAAATAATTACCATAAATGCAAATAATCCTGAAATGCCTCCAATTTTTAACCTTTTCTTTAGCGGAACATTATTATAAGATGTATAATACAGATTCGCCATACCTGACAATTCCGAAAAACTCATATTTTTCTTTAACATTTACTTATCTCCTCTCTTATCTTATAATCCCTATATCCCTTATTTCCTACAAACAATCTACGTTCCCTAAGCCAAACAATAATATCAACAATAAGCATGATAATACATAAGCACGCCTCTACCAAATTTCCTCTAATATTTGCTATTTTACTAACTATCGTTTGTGATACATCAAATAAGTCAAGCATCACTGAAATAAACAACACAATGCATGCAGGTACTCCAGATACAATCTGTAAATATGGTTTTCTTATACTCAGACCACACATAACATGTCCCATAAGTAACAACAAAACATACAGGATGTATCTATACAACATTCCCACCTGTAGTAAAGGAATTAATGCTAAAACAATAGCCAACAAATACAAGCCACCGACCAGATACATTCTTGTATCATATATTGTCTTTCTCGACATTGGCATTGAAAGAGTAAGTTTGCCATGTCCTCCCATAGCGGATATCTCATCATAATTATTTCCATAAATTGAGAGTGACATAGCGTTAACTCCATATATAAACCATACAAGTGTGAATGAATTCTGCTTAAAAATTGTAAGCATAATAAATGCCACTATAAGTAACCCTTTATCTGCTCCCCATAACCTGCTCATATATATTAAACATCTACGCATTTCTTCCATTGTATTCTTTTTCATAAAAGCACTGTTTCCATCAATGCCGTATATATTTTCATTATTTCCGTCCATGCTACAATCTCCTCACAAAACGCATATTAAATATATGTATTTTCTTTTGACTTGACATTTTCATTTTCATATATCAGTAGATCCTCAATAACCGCACGTCTTACCCTTGAATCATCTCGCCCCTCAAAGAAGCTGATATCCTTTGTAAGGCCTACATAGCCAAATTCTTTCTCCCTTAGACCGATTAATCTTCCAGACAGCTCCGGTGTCAGCTTGTCTTTCTCAACCTGCACAACGCCGTAATGCATCATAAGCTCATCTTTTTCCTCGTTAAGCACAACCTGTCCGTCTGATACAAGAACCACATAATCTGCTATCTTATCAAGATCACTTGTTATATGAGTGGAGAAAATGACCGTCTTATCCTCACTCATCATAAACTCCTGTAACATATCTATAAGTTCTGCTCTAGCAGCAGGATCTAAGCCCGCTGTCGGCTCATCAAGTATCAGAATCTCCGGATTTCTTGCAAACACAAGCGAAAGCATAAACTTCATCTGCATACCCTTTGAATACATTCCTACCTGTTTATGCTTTTCAAGTCCATATCTGTCCATAAGACTTTCCCAATTATTCATATCAAAATCTTCATAGAACGGTGCTATGAGCTTTGCAATTCTCTTAGCAGTGTAATTAGCCGGATAGAAAAGATTATCATATACAACACCGAACTTACTCTTTGCCTTCTCCGGCTCTATTTGAAGGTCTGTATCTCCATACAGAACGCTTCCGCTTTCCGGCAAGTAAATGTCAGTAATAGTATTGATAAATGTTGTCTTACCGGCACCATTTCTTCCTATAAGCCCTACCACTACACCTCTTGGTATCTCAAGATTAATATTCTTTAATTCAAAACCGTTAAGTTTTACATTCAAATCCTTTATTGTAAGTGCTTTATCCATTTTATAAAATTCTCCCTTTATCCATCATTTCCCATAAATATCTTCTCAATCTCAGATACAAGTTCCTCCTTACTTATATCCGAGGTGTCGCAGAATGCTTTAAGTTCGGATAGCTTATCCCTTAACTGCCCCATTCTTACCGCTCTTTCTTTATCTGTATCTATACTTGCCACAAACACGCCCCGTCCCTGAAGACTAATAAGCAGCCCCTCATTACAGAGATCATCATAAGCACGCTTTACTGTTATAATTCCAACATTCAGCCCTTTTGCCATCTTTCTTATTGACGGCATCATGTAATTGGCTTCTAAGCCACCCGACAATATGCTCTGCCTAATCTGGTTCTCTATCTGCTCATATATCGGTGTCTGTGACATCTGATCTATCAATATATTCATCACACCACTCCAAATCCGTTCTTGATTTACTGTTACTATACATTAGATACAGTTAGAAGTCAAGAACTTTCCTATAAAGCAAAAAAGTGTGCCCGAAAGCACACTTTTCTGATCCATTAATGGATGCTATGAGTTAGTTATCCTCTTTAATAATCTCTTCATAGTTTTCTGACGTATCTTCTGTTTTATCTTTCTTAGTATCTATAGCCTCATCATCCGTTTTTCCTCCATCCGTAAGACCGGCAAGCTTTGTACCGGCAAAACTTGAAAGAAGTACACTAGGATTAATTCCTAAGCTGTCACCGATTCCGTCCATAACCTGCTTAAGTGAAGTTGTTACATCCTCTGTCATTTTAGCAGTATTACCTGAACCGTACATTGTGATCTTATCAACATTTGCAAGCGGTGTAGCAACTGCCTGAGCAACCTGAGGATACATCTGACAGAGCATCTCAATGATAGCTGCCTCACCATATTTCTGCATAGCTTCTGCCTTCTTGTCAATACCGGCAGCCTCTGCCTCTGCTTTCGCCTTAATAGCTGCAGCTTCAGCTTCACCTTTTGCCTTAATTCCCGCTGCCTCAGCCTCCGCCTTAGCCTTGATTGCGGCTGCTTCCTGCTCCATTGAGTACTTGACTGCATCAGCCTGAATTTTCTGAGCTTCTGCTTCCTGAGCCTGCTCATATTTCTTAGCCTCCGCTTCCTTCTGACGCTTGTATAGTTCAACATCAGCCATCTGCTGCTGTTTGTATTTTTCTGCATCAGCCTGCTTGCGGATATTTGCATTTAAAGTCTGCTCCTGAACCTCAGCCTCGCGCATCTTAAGTTCTACCTCACGCTCCTGCTTAGCAATGTTTGCATTGGTAGATGTTACTTCGATAGACTTTCTCTGTTCCTCTTCCTGAATCTTATATGCAGCGTCAGCCTGAGCACGCTTAGTATCTTCAATCGTCTTAAGTTCCGCCTTCTTAATTGCCAACTCATTTTGCTTAATCGCTATCTCGGTTTCAGATTGAACTGCGGCATCATTTGATTCCTTCTTAGCCTGAGCCTGTGCAATTGCCACATCTCTGTCAGCATTAGCTTTAGCAATCGATGCGTTCTTCTGAATTGCTGCCATATTATCCTGACCTAACGCAGGAATAAGGTCATTCTGGTCAACAACATGCTGGATGTTACATGAAATGATCTCTATACCGAGACTGTTCATATCCTTCTGGGCCTTCTCCTGAACCTGATCACCAAAAACTTTTCTGTCATTGCACAGATCCTTCAATGTAACTGTACCGATGATCTCACGCATATTACCTTGAAGTGAATCAACAAGTGCCTGTATAATTCTCTCTTCCTTCATATTAAGGAAGTTCTTCATAGCACGCTGAATACCTTCGTCATCTGTCATTACGCGGACCTTTGCTACAGCGTCTATATTAACTCCAATGAAATCCAATGTTGGTACAAAATCATCTGTCTTGATATCTATTGATATCTGTTTTACCAGCAGTTCATCCTTTCTCTCAAAGAACGGAAGCTTGATTCCTGCCCGTCCTATCAAAACCTTAGGTTCTTTTCTCAAACCGGAAATTACATAAGCAACATCAGGCGGTGCTTTAACATAACTTGTAAATAGTACAACAATAACTACTACAACTATTAAAACTATCCACCAATACTTTAATAACTCTAACCAAACCATAATCATTTCCTCCTAATATGTAAAATATTTTTTATAATACCACTCATTCGCGTCATATCGCAATATCCTAACCAATTAATAAATACTCATTATAACCTTGCCAGAATATATTCAACTCTCTTTATCGCTTCATCAACTTGATTTCTCGCTTTGTTGATTCTATCCTGCATCATCCAGTCTGCAAGCAGTCCATCAAAAAAATAATCCGCAAAACTAAGAAAATCAGCAGTATTAAAATCAAAATTCACATATCCCGAAACATCCGACAACTCTTTTCCAAACTTTTCAAGATCCCATTTTGCCTGTTCCATGTGGCGTTGTGCGTTGTTCATCTTAGAGTGTTTTATAAGATCTGTAAGTAATCCGCCACCTAGCAGATCAACTATTCCCCAGTTCTTTGCGCTATGAAGATCACTCTGCGCTGACCTTAGACTCATCAAGGCTCGATTTCCCGCATCAATCGCCTCACGTCTTTCTTTCTCATAATCCATAATCTCAACTCCCATCTCTATCTCACTTCATTTATACCGCAACTACTATACTTTTTATAAGAACTATTGCTCCTATTACCAGTAAAACCGGAAATGCCAAAGAAATGAGTCCGGATAAGACCATTCCGGCAAGCATCAATGGAAGCATTATAATTGTTACAAAAATCTTTGACACGCCCCATGCCGCTTTTACAGCAATGACAAATGCCTTGAAAAAGATAGAAATTAATAAAATAAAGAACAATAAGGTTAACATAACAATCTCCTCCTTCTATGTTAAAAATAACTGTGTGTTTGTTTATGGCATTATTATATCGATTTTAATAACCGTTTTCAGCCTTAAATTCGCAACATCAACTATACATTTTGCGGAAAATTACCACAAAAGAGATTTCTTTTGACGAAAAATACCATACACATAATCATTTATAATAGATTTGTATATGAATGTGTGTTATTATGTGTATAGTTTTTTATGAATATCGGAGGATTACGGACATGACAAAGGAAACATCTGTATATAAGAAAATAAGAGAACAGAACGACAAAAGTCAGGAGACAGTAGCAACCGGTACCGGTATTTCAAGAGATAAGATAGGCGCATTTGAAAGAAATGAAAAGACACCGGAGCCCGATGAAATAGTTGCTCTTTCGGATTTTTATAACAGCAAGCGTCTCTGCAGATGGTACTGTCACAAGGAATGTCCGGTCGGTAAGGAAATCGGTTATCCGGAGGTAAACGCCTTAGAGGAAGAACGTCTCGACAGCACTATGCTTGTTATCATTAACAGCCTCAACAAATTAAAGAATATCGACATTGATAGAATGATTGAAATATCGGTAGACAGCAAGATTGATGAATCAGAAAAAGCAGATTTTACTGTATTAAAAGAAAACCTTGCCACCCTCTCAGAGGCATACAATGCACTGCTTAGAATTGAAGAGGACGGAAAGACTATCTCTTAAGTCGACTACCCTGGTATGATATAGAATTTAACTTTTTGTTCTTCGAAAAATCAACCTTTCCAACTAAGGAATAAAATGAACATGACTTTAGTCACATATTAATTGCATTAAAAAAGCTCTGTCTATAGACAAAGCTTTTTTAGTTTATATTACAATATGATTGCCAAAATTACCTTAATCATCATTCTCTGCCTTTATTATGTTCTTCCTACGCTTCTTCTTCTCTTCATAGAGACATACATCAGCCTGACTAATCAAATCAACAATTGAGTAGTTTTCTGAACAGGAAAAAGTCACACAACCGGTAGAGAATTCAACATAATAAGGTTTATCACACCTGTCATTAAATTTCTTACAACATTCTTTGAGTTTGTCAAGCACTATATTCGCATCCTCAGGCTTATCACAGATCATGAAACATACAAACTCGTCTCCGCCTATACGTCCACACACGGTTCCCTCACTGCGATATGAGATAATCGTACTTCTCAATATTTCAGCCGCACTCTTAAGGGCAAAATCGCCATCCTTGTGTCCAAACTCATCGTTAATCTGTTTCAAATGATCAAGATCAGAGAACAATATTGCAGCTGTCGAACCTATATGAGCATTAACCTCAGAAACAGCGCTTTCAATGAATCCACGTCTGTTATAAAGACCTGTCAATGCGTCGGTCGAAGAAACAAAGCTCAGCACCTGATTCTTGGTCTTTAATTCTTTCAATGTATCATATAACTGATTCTTTACCTCATTCTCACGCCTGCTCATCTGCATATAAGCCTTGGCGGTACTGATCTGAAGCGAAACTCCGTATATCAGGCCAATAGATGCAGGGTCTATCTCAGTTAACAGAATTCCATACTGATATTCCTTGGCAAATAACAAAAACGCTACATAATTTCGCTTTGTTCTCGAAGAGAAGCGAGCAGCAAATCCTTCCTCTTTAGTAATTATCGGACGTTCACTCTTGTCATACACTCTCATAGCATTATTAGAATATTTCGCTACAAGCTCAAGCTTATCAGGGCATTTGAACTGTTCTTTTCTCTCGCATTTAATAGGTTCCGGTAAGAGGTACAGATATGCACTCTTAGCTCCCTGTGAGATAACATTCTCCAATGCAAGTCTGTTAAATTCATTCTCGTCTTCAACCTTCTCAATCATATATCTGATTGTGGAAGGCGCTGCCCAGTTCTTATACATAAGCATCATGCGTTTTTCTTCATCACTTCTCATAATATAAGAGGTGATGTAGCTGTCAGTCGAGTCGAGGATTCCTCCAATTATTGCAAGCGCTTTGACATCTTTCTCTTTTTCAATGAAGAAACGCATCACCTGATGGAAGGTTCTCAAAAAGCCTGAGTAATTAAGAGAACTTATACCGTCATTTCTAAACAATTCATGTATCTTTAAAATAGACGAATCCAAAATTTCGTTTTTACTCTCACTTATTTTATTCTCAGATATTTTGAGCAAGGTTGTTAATAAGAAATTATAATAATCTCTTCCGTTCTTTCTTACTTTCTCAACAGCTATACTCTGGTATGAGCCTGCCGCCGCCACCGAAGCTGCCGTGGCGATCATTTTCCTGTCGCCGGAATTGCCTATTCTTTTGAGCACATCTACAAGCTCTAATTCAGCTGTATTTATCTGTTCTTTACAGCCACAGGACTGACGTTTCAAAAGCTTAGCCGGAAGCTTTAGCTTAATGGGTTGTGGATCAGTACATAACGCAACAGCACATTTGAGTGCGCGATAACCCATGTCCAATCCATCCTGATCAGCAGTAGTAAGCGGTGGATCAAGTCGCTGGGCAAATTCAACATCATCATATCCGGTCACCGCAATATCACGTCCTGGCATAAGTCCTCTCTTGCGACAAACCCTGTAAACACTGAATGCCATCTCATCATTAGCAGAAACTATGGCTTCAGCGTCCGGATTATTATCCAAAAGGCATTCTACAAGTTCATCAACATCTGAAGAATAATCACCATATTCCACCATATCTTCAGTCACTTCATTCCCATAGGCTTCCATGGCATCACGATAGGCATTCTCTCTTAAATTGGAATCTGTATTATTCTTAGGACCACTCAAATACAGAACTCTCTCATATCCATGATCTGAAAGCAGGTGTTCCATAATATCGTACATGCTTCTGTAATTATCGCTAATAATAAAACTATCCGGCGATTCCTCGTCATACTCTTCAAGAATTACCAAAGGAACACTTCGATACTTTTCCGCAAAGGCTTCTCTATCATCTCCGTCCAGATAAATCCCCAATGTTCCGTATGATATTATCAATGCATCCAAGCCTGCAATGAGGGAATAATCATAGAGGGAGTTATATTGATAATTATAGGCAGAAAGATCATTTTCATCACCTTTCCAAAAGTCCAGTGCATTTCCCTGGGCACCTACAAAGAATGTAATATTAACTTTTTCTGTTTTTGCTGCTTCGCATATCCCCCATATCAATTCCATTGGATGCTGGGTGTGAACATTTCCGATCATAACCCCTATATGAAACACCTTATCTTTGGACATATTTTTACCCCTTTACATTATATATAAAATATATAGTTATTAACAATTATATCATCTTTATGAAAAAAATCAAACATATTATTTAAACATGTTTTTACCAGCTTTTATTTTTTCTTTTTTGCCTTCTCACCCTGTTTATATGCCTCTCAAAATCGCCGTTTTTAATAAGTTCAGCGACTACATACTGATCAAATACAGGGACCGTACACGAGTAAAATCCAAGCTTTTCATTGAATTCCTTCTCCATATGCTCAGGCAAAATCATATATCCTAATCTGACAGAGGGGGCTATAGTCTTTGTAAATGTGTTAATATATATAACCTTACCGTTACCAGACATCGAAAATAACGTCTCTTCAGGTTTCATGGAAACCGTTAGTTCAGAATCATAGTTGTCCTCTATCAGGATTCCGTTCCGATTCTCAATCCACCTTAAATACTCATGTTTTTTGGAAATACTGGCAGTTATACCGCTTGGATAGCTGTGAAAGGGCGTCACATGCAGATATTTTGCCTTGGATGACGCTAACTCTTCTGACATAATACCATCATCGGAAAGTTTGAGTTTCTCCAGATCAACTCCCATCATCCTGTACACCTTTTCTATCTTCTCATAACAAGGACTCTCAATCGCATACACATTTTCCGTCCCCAGTAGCTGCACAAGCAGACCATACAGATACTCTGCCCCGGAACCAATTATAACCTGCGAAGGTTTAACGTGAATCCCCCTGCTTCTGGACAGATATGCGCATATCTCTGTTCTAAGTTCATTACAACCATGATTGGGAGATTTGACAAGAATTCTTTCACCATAATCCGCAATAACTCTCCTCATCGTTTTCGATACCAGTGAATAAGATATAGTAGAATCTGCTGCTGATTGATTAATATCAGCAACTTTCTCATCGCTTTCCAAGTCAGACTCTTTGAAAATATACGGCACCGCTTCTGCAACATTTAGAAAATCATCTTTTATATATATAACATAGTACCCGCTTCGCTGCCTACTCTCCACATATCCTTCTTCACATAAAAGACTAAATGCATGCTCGACCGTTATTACACTCACACCCGAATCTGCAGCTATCGTTCTCTTAGACGGGAGCTTGCTACCATAAAAATAAACATCCGTCACTATATCCTTTACTATCTTCTTATAAAGTTGAAGATACGCCGGCTCATTAGAATTATTGTCAATATATATTTCCATCTGGTCATATCCTTTTTTCTGTTTTTGGTTATTTTAATATAACCAGTTCTATTATATACTGACCGAAAGAATTTGTAAATGGAGGATTATTATTATGACACAAAAAAATTATGTTCAACCAAACACCTTTAAAACAAACAATATTAAGACAAACACCTTGCGTCTTTCTATTACCGCCATGTTCATGGCGCTTAATATAGTGTTAGCGTCCTTTGGTATCCCTGTACCAGGCGGACATCTCTATCTTTGTGATATAACTATCTGCTTAGCAGCACTTCTGCTTAATCCGGCGGAAGCATTTATCGCCTGCGGAATAGGTTCTTTCCTTGGTGATATGATATTCTATCCGCTGCCGATGTTCGTATCACTTGTAACTCACGGTATTCAGGCTATTGTAATTTCTTTAATTTCTCATAAAACATTGAAATCTCATCCAATTGCCGCCTCATGGATTGCAGTATCAGTCGGTGCAGTTATAATGGTTACGGGTTATACTTTAGGAAAGATATACGTATACAGTACATTTGAATATGCTATGATCAAGCTACCTTATGAGATTGCCCAGGCAGTACTCGGTGCTGTAGTCGGAATGTTACTATGCTATAAGTATCGTCTGAACAATATATATAATCGCATGGTTTCTCAGTTTGAGAAATAATTCTTTAACAAATTTGTAAGCACCTATTATTGTTACTCTTTACAACACTCCCCGCACAGACTACAAAACATCTGTCCAGACAGATTTTAAGTAGTCGGGCGGGGAGATTTTTCATCATTATAATTAGCTCGTCCTTTTCATTATTAAGAATTGCTATTTTCATTAATATCTTCTTATTTTTTAACCACAACACCCATTATCTTGTTACCACAATATCTGCAAACATAGTTGGCACTTACCGCATCGGTTATTGCAGCGGCACATGACGGGCAGGTATCCTTCACAACCTTTTTACCAAGAGTTATCTCCAACTCACCACTGTGTTTTTCAATAGTACAATGCTTTAGATATCCTGTTCGAATAGATTTTCTGACAAGTGAAAGCTTCTTTGTATCATTTACCCCGTTATAAGCAGGTAGCTCCGCTGCTTTAATAAATGGCACTTTACATTTTGAAAAAAACACAGAACATACATCAGAAATTCTTGCATAGCTTATTCTTTTTATACCTGCTATGGCCAATGGAATAAGTCCGATTATGAAAAAACAATCTCTGATAATCGTTTCAATCAAGTCATAGGTAATAAGCTCATAACTCTGCATATGTTTATTCACATCCAGTATTATAGCCCTGTAGTATTCATCATCACCAAATCTTAATATTGATGTTTTAATACTTAACAACAAAATAACAATAAAAAATACAGAAGAATATCCTATAATAATCGAGCGATAAAGGTGTGTCTTTAAATTCTTGTAGGTATAATAATCGTAATTTTTTGCCTGTCCTTTAACCTCATTAGATATACTGTAGAATTTCTTATCCGTCAAAATTCTTGCTCGAAGATCCGAGCTGCCACAGTATTCACATTTTCCGGTAAAATATATTCTTTTCTCTAAAGGCGTACCACAGTTTAAACACTCACATTTTACAGTCTTAGAGGCAAGTTCCACACCATCATCTGTGATTGAATAGTTTTTCATATACAGACGCAAAAAAAACTTAAGCTGTCTTCTAACCTTAGACTCCCTCTTTCCCATAACCTCAGCAAGTTCCTGCGCAGTTATATATCCATCTAAATCACCTTCAAAATAGCTTGAATAAAAACGTGCGTCACCAATATTTAAGGCTGATATTCCTGCTTCGAGCAACATCAACGGGCCGACAATTATCCAAAAGAAAAATGATGGAGTGTTTGCCGAATGCATCAGTGTAAATGCATCCCCCCGGTAACGTATTACCAAATAGAACTGCCAATATACTGTGACTACAAGATTAAATATTGCAACAACTGCAAATATTATATTCTTTATTTTTAGTTTCTTAAGCCTGTCTTCTTTTAAATACATCTATATTGTCTCCATATTCCTGTAAAATTCTTTTAAATATTAACTTTATTATAACCATTTAGTTCAAAAAAACAAGGCTACATACTACTGTAAATAGCCTTGTTTCCGGGATAATTTTGAACTCTTGCTGATACAACAAACTTGTTTGTCCAAGTTGAACAAACAAGTTTCGCAAAGATATGATTACCACGTTTTTCTTTCGCTCTATAATATATCAATTTATTTACCTACTCAACCATTTCTTCAGGTGCTTTATACATATATTGTTTCGCTATTCTCTGCTCCGGTCTCAAGTCAAATAAGTAAAGAACTACGAGAAATATCCATTCCAACGGTTTCATCAAAATATATACAAAATCAGCCCTAAGCGGTGTTGTTATCTTTCTTGACAAAGGATAACCGTAGGTATCATATATACCTCTTATTTTCTTATGGAATCGGGGTGCCCTTTCCTGCACCAATTCTTCAAATGCATTTGCAACAGACAACTGCCTGTTAACGATTATTGTTGAATTTCTTCTTGTCCCCAGTCTTATTGGCTTTACAACTCTTTTGTGCCCACCGGCAGCCACTGTACAAAGATAGTGACCTTCATGCTCCAACGGAGGTGGCGGAATCTGCTTCGAAAATGTCCAGTCAGCCGTATCAGTAAATGCTTTGATAGGAGCGTCAAGTCCCTGTCCCAAAAGCACAAATATTACTTCAATTAATGCTATCAAGAAGAAAAACATGATAAAAATAAAAATAGAATACTGCGATATACTATTTATTTTACAGACGAGAAATCCTGTTTTTTTATGCTCTTCATTTGACGATATCCTGTCCTTAAAGACTTCTGCCTCTTCCTTCATATGTCTTTGAATCACTCTTGCCGACAAAAGCATAATATTGGCATGATAAACATAGAGAAGACAGTCTGCACCATCTACATTTTTGCTGATTTGAATTGCAAACACAATCTGAATAATATTCATAAGAATCAATGCACTGATTGACAATGCAGACAGCAGTGGTGATAGCTTGTCAGCTCTTACATTAAGCAAAACAAAATATCCAACAAAACCTAAAAATACAATACAACCGATAAGCCAATATTCAGACGAAATGCTGTTGTGATACTTCATTTCATCAATCCGCTCATACCATTCACCTGCCTCTTCGAATTCAAGTGTAAACAAACCAAAATAAAATATTCCTCCGACAAATACAGTTAAACTTGATATGATTTTTTCCCATTTAGGTTTTTTCGATATGCAATTATATATATTCCATATAGTCAATGTTCCCGGAATAACGAAAGCAAAAATACCAAGAATAAGCACGCTAATGATCTCGTCAGCATAAAACGATTGCATTATCATAATCCCCTTACTTAGAAATAAAGAACCTGCCATAGTTTCCTATGGCAGGCCCTGCATATAGTATCACAAAATAATGTAGAAATTAGCAAACTCCCTGAGCAATCATTGCTTCAACAACCTTCTTGAATCCGGCAATGTTAGCACCTGCAACATAGTTACCTTCCATACCGTACTCTTTAGCTGCATCATCAATATTGTGGTAGATACCAACCATGATGTTCTTAAGCTTAGAATCAACCTCTTCGAAGCTCCATGAAAGTCTCTCTGAGTTCTGGCTCATCTCAAGTGCTGATGTAGCAACACCACCTGCGTTAGCAGCCTTACCACCTACGAAGTTAACGTTGTTCTTCTGGAAGTACTCAGTAGCCTCGATTGTTGTAGGCATGTTAGCACCCTCAGCAACATACTGAACACCGTTAGCAACAAGCATCTTAGCATCTTCAAGATCAAGCTCGTTCTGTGTAGCACAAGGAAGAGCAATATCTACCTTATACTGCCATACACCGTGCTCACCGTTCTTCTTCTCATGATACTCAGCTGATGAACGAGCTGCAGCATACTCTGTAAGACGTGCACGCTTAACTTCCTTAACCTCTTTAAGAAGTGCAACATCGATTCCTTCAGGATCATAAATCCAACCTGTTGAATCAGAAACTGTTACAACCTTAGCACCTAACTGCTGAGCCTTCTCTGTAGCGTAGATAGCAACGTTACCTGAACCTGAAACAGCAACAACCTTGCCTTCCATCTTATCGTTATGGCACTTAACCATCTCTTCTGTTAAGTAGAGAAGACCATAACCTGTAGCCTCTGTACGAGCAAGTGAACCACCGTATGTAAGTCCCTTACCTGTAAGTACTCCCTCGTAAAGACCTTTGATTCTCTTATACTGACCGAACATGAAACCGATCTCTCTAGCACCTGTTCCGATGTCACCAGCAGGTACATCCTGATCAGCACCGATATATTTTGATAACTCTGTCATAAAGCTCTGGCAGAACTTCATAATCTCATTGTCTGATTTTCCCTTAGGATCGAAATCAGAACCACCCTTACCACCGCCGATAGGAAGTGTTGTAAGTGAATTCTTGAAAATCTGCTCAAAACCTAAGAATTTGATGATACCAAGGTTTACTGATGGATGAAGTCTAAGTCCTCCCTTGTAAGGTCCGATAGCGTTGTTGAACTGTACACGGAAACCACGGTTAACCTGTACATTGCCGTTATCATCTACCCAAGGAACGCGGAACATGATCTGACGATCAGGCTCTGTAATTCTCTCTAAGATAGCAAGCTTTCTATATTTCTCCTCATCCTGCTCGATAACCGGACGAAGTGAATCAAGCACCTCTGTTACAGCCTGAATGAACTCCGGCTGATCTCCATCTCTCTTCTTAACCTTCTCTAATACCTCATCAACGTATGACATGTTACTAAATCCTCCTTAAATAATCTATTGAAAGGGTCATTGCATAAAAAAAGCACCTATGTAGACAAGTGCTTTTAGTCTCTGACACCTTTGCCTTATGGTATTATACATAAGAAACTTAATTTTATCAAGTTATAGGCGTTTAAAATTAACATTATTAACTATATGTAGTCATTAACTTAATTTTATTAATCTTTACCTTAATTATATAAAGTATAAAAGTTTTTCTCCTTAATATTATTAAGTTTTGTATGTTATAATGGTTTTATACATCATAACATCTACATTATATTATAATAACACAAACTTTGAAAAACTGTATTTCAGATGTTTTTACACATATCCATACAGACCACGTACTGACACTTCACCGGATATTATCTCTTCACGATTACCATTTTCGTTCTCAACAATAAGCGCTCCCAAATCATTTATACCGATAGCTTTCATCACTCTCACGTTATCTTTCTCTATAATCTTAACTTCACGCCCCTTATTAATAAGAAGTTCGTTATACTGCTCGTGAAGTTTTGACATATCTTCAGTCTGTATAAATGTTTCATAATACTTCTCAAAGTATTCAAAGACCTTGGCAAGCAGCTTAGACCTGTCAACAGTTTTCCCTGTCTCAAGCGATATGGATGTAGCTGTGGCTTTGATTTCATCATCAAACTCCGTCTGATTACAATTGATTCCTATACCTACAACAACATACTGAATATATTCAAGATCCGTACTGCTCTCGGTTAGTATTCCGCAAATCTTTTTCCCATTAGCCACCACGTCATTAGGCCACTTTATCATTGTATCCAAGCTCGCAGTCTCTTTCACTGCCCTTGCAACAGCCATTGCTGCAATTAATGTAATCATCGAAGCCCTGTCAACCCTTACATCCGGATATAGCAATATTGAAAAATAAGCATTGCCCGCAGGGGATACCCAGCTTCTTCCACGTCTTCCACGACCTGCTGTCTGCTCCTGCGTTACAACAACGGTTCCATTTTTGTGATTATTCTCCCCATAATATTTAGCCTGAATATTTGTAGAGTCAGTACTTGACAGATAGATGATATCCTTTGCAATCCATTTGCTGTTTAAATGTTCGCTTATGTGTTCCTTATCTAAAATCTCCGGTGAACTGATAAGCTTATATCCCCGGTTATTTACAGAGTCAATTTCATATCCGTCGCTTTTCAAAGATTTTATGTGTTTCCACACTGCAGTCCTTGAAAGTGAAAGCTCATCGCATATTTCCTGCCCTGAGACATAATCCTTTTTTTCTTCAAGCATTTTCAATACTATTTCTTTTGTATTAGTCTGTTTAACCATATATTTTCCTCTTTCTCAAGTTTGGGTTTGTACGCGAAACTCTTTTAGGTTTTGTACGCATAGCAGTTTGTCTGATTTAGTTTTTATAAATGCGTGCGCTTGGATAAAAAGTTTTTTTTCTATGACTGTTTGTCCGAAAAAAGAGTTTCTATGTATCCCTTAAAGTTTATCTATTTCGGACGCGGTACATCTCAATAGTCGACCTCCTGTCTCCT
>CADBCZ010000027.1:0-362 GCA_902793335.1 uncultured Lachnospiraceae bacterium | reverse complement strand
TATGGGATACTAAGAAACTCTATTTTTCTCCCAAATGTCATATAAAAAAACTTTTTACCATTCGCTTCGCATATTTATTAAATTGAATCAGACAAACTGCTATGTAAGATATACGTTATCAGGAGTTTCGCTAGTCCTTATTTGGACGGAGCAGGGATCATAGAAGTAAGCTGGTTGGTACCATGTAGCCACTTGCATACTTCTATGCCAACCGCCCGACAAGGAATGTTTTATTTTCCTTTCGTCTTATATAGACAGCCGTTAATCGATATATTATGGTATGTTTTTTGTCGCCATTTGGTAGTGGATTAGAGTTTCTTAGTATTCCGATAAATATAAAGCGATGTGAGGCATGGATGCCG
>CADBCZ010000026.1:41196-41968 GCA_902793335.1 uncultured Lachnospiraceae bacterium | reverse complement strand
CCACCTCCCATTTTGGTATGATAATTACCAAAGGGACAGGTGATGAATATGGGTTATAACAGATATCCAAAAGAAATGAAGGAAGCCATAGTGGCTAAGTTGCTGGAAGATGATGTTACGGTTATGGATGTACAGAGAGAAACTGGCGTAGGCATTAATACTTTGTACAGATGGCGTGACAAAGCGTTGAATGAAAAAGGATTGTCAGCAACAACAAAATATAAAAATGCAGACAAATGGAGTAGTCAGGATAAGTTTACGGTTGTATTAGAAACTGCAAATTTATCAGAAATCGAGTTTTCCGAGTATTGCAGAGAAAAGGGGATTTATCCGGAGCAGGTAAAAGAATGGAAAGAAGCCTGCATGAATGCGAATGATACCGAAAAAGCAGTGAAAACAAAGGTAGGTAAAGAACTTCGCGAAGAGCGGAAGAAAACCGAACGATTGGAAAAGGAACTAGCAAGAAAAGATAAAGCGTTAGCGGAAACGGCAGCGTTATTAGTTTTAAGAAAAAAAGCAAATGCGATTTGGGGAACGGAAGAAGAGGAAGAATGATTAGTGCTTCAGATCGCAGACGGGCAGTAATACTAATCATAGAGGCAGTAAATTCCGGAGCGGCACTTTACAAAGCATGTGCCGAACTTGGAATCAGTAAAAGGACATATAATCGTTGGAGAAAAACAGACAACGACTATATAGATAAGCGCACAACATGTGAGCGACCGGAACCGGCTAATAAGCTGAAGACGGAAGAAAGACAGTTGATACTAGA
>CADBCZ010000026.1:40632-41151 GCA_902793335.1 uncultured Lachnospiraceae bacterium | reverse complement strand
AAACGTATTGTATCAACACACAAAGCAACTGGACCTAATCAGGTTTGGATGTGGGACATCACATATTTAAATGGACCAATCAAGGGCAAATACTATTATCTATATTTATTTTCAGATTTATTTAGCAGAAAGATAGTTGGTTGGGAAGTATATGATAGTGAGTCTGCGGATTTGGCTGGAAAGCTAATAAAACGCATATATCGAAATGAGAAAATGTTTTTGAACAAACAACCTTTGGTGCTTCATTCAGATAACGGAAGCCCAATGAAGGGAGCAACGATGTTGGAAACACTCTATGCATTAGGAGTAACTCCATCAAGAAGTAGACCTAGGGTAAGCAATGATAATCCTTATGCGGAAAGTCTGTTTAAGACATTGAAATATATGCCAAACTATCAGCCGAAGGGATTCAATGATATCATAGAGGCACGTCTTTGGGTTAAGAACTTTGTTGAATGGTATAACAACGAGCATAGGCATAGTGGAATCCAATTTGTTACACCGGCAGAGAGACACGAA
>CADBCZ010000026.1:0-40589 GCA_902793335.1 uncultured Lachnospiraceae bacterium | reverse complement strand
ATCCGAGACAAGTAACTGAAGATAAACAAGAGGCAAAAGCCTCTTAAGAATAAAAGAAGAAAGGAACGGGTAGGGTGACAACTACCCAAAAAAGTTTCGCTATGGAAGAACAGAGAAGGTGCAACCTCAACATATCTCTATGATGGACATGGTAATGTAAGAACACTTCTCTGATAAACTGATATTCAAGCACTCTTAACAATTGATTTTGTTAAGAGTGTTTTTTTCATTTTATAATATGACATTTGTCATGTGAGGTTATGATTGAAGACACTACAACATTATTTTTGTTAAGCTATAATATGATTAAATTGAAAAACAAATTGTAACTGCTTAAGGTCAGTTACAAAGAATATATTAAATGTGAAAGGATGATTGACTATGGCAAATACGGTAGTTGAAATCAATAATTTAGTAAAGAGATACAAAGAGCTTATCGCACTCGATAACTTCAGTTTAAAGATTAATGAGGGAGAAATATTCGGACTCCTTGGACCTAATGGCTCAGGAAAGACCACAACAATCAATTGTCTGTTGTCACTATTATCATATGACAAGGGCGAGATTAAGCTTTTTGATGAGAAGATGCATCCGTCAAGAAGAGATTTAAAGAGCAGAATCGGTGTCGTTCCACAGAACGTAGCAGTATTCGATGAGCTTACGGTTTATGAAAATGTTGAGTACTTCTGTGGTCTGTACATCAAAGACAAGAAGCTTAAGAAAAAATATGTTGAAGAAGCTATTGAGTTTGTTGATATCGCAGATTTCAAAAAGTTTTATCCAAAGAAGCTTTCGGGTGGTCTGTTGAGAAGACTTAATATCGCCTGCGGCATTGCTCACAAGCCTGAACTTATCATATTCGATGAGCCGACAGTTGCGGTTGATCCACAGTCGAGAAACAGAATTTTAGAGGGAATTGCAGAACTTAATAAGAACGGAGCTACTATCATTTACACCTCGCACTATATGGAAGAGGTAGAGCAGCTTTGTAACAGAGTACTAATCATGGATAAGGGTAAGAAGGTAGCCGAAGGAACCAAAGATGAGCTTAAGGGAATGATTAAGAATACTGAGAGCATCGTGGTAAATGTAAGGCGATTAAGCGAGGATGCGATAAATGATATCAAAGAACTTCATCATGTATATGATGTAAAAAACACAAACGGTACTTTGACTGTTAAGTGCAGCGGTGGTAAGCATAACATCACACATGTATCCGAGTATTTTGAGAAGAACGGAATTGACTATGACAGAATATATTCAGAGCTTCCAACATTGAATGATGTGTTCTTAGAGATAACCGGAAAAGAATTAAGAGATAAGGAGTGATAGTATGTTTTCTAATATATTTGTAAGCAGATTTAAGATAGTACTTAGAAATAAAGATTCTATCCTCTGGTCTTTGGTATTTGCACTTGCACTTGGTACATTGTTTAACTTTGCATTTAAATCCATATACGAAAATGCGCAAAATACAACAGTTGATGTTGCGGTGGTTGAAGGGCAAGAGGAATTCGGTACCGGAAACATGAGTGATTTTCTTAAAGAAATAGAGTATGAAGACGGAACAAAGATGCTCAATATTAAGAAGGTCGACATTGATGAGGCAAAGAAAATGCTTGATGCTAAAGAACCTGAAATAAGCGGAATAATAGATCTTAGAGATATGTCGGACATAAAGCTTATAATAAATGAATCGGGATTAAAATCAAGTATTCTAAGCAGTGTTGTAAGTGTTTTAAGACAGTATTCTTCGATAATAGTTGAAACTATAAAAAATGATCCGGCTAATATCAACAGTGTTATTGAATCATTTGGTGATGAGACAAATGAACTTGTGAAATCGGAAGGTTTGGCGGGTAACAATAAAGACCCTTATGTCACTTACTTTTATAATCTTATCGCTATGATGGCGGTAATGGCCTCAATGACAGGTGTGGGAATTCCTGAGAGCTGTCAGGCTAATCAATCAGAGGTAGGCAAGAGAGTTGACTGTTCACCGATTAACAGAGTGCTTTATGAGATTGCCGGTCTTTTATCGGCAGCAATTGTTAAATTAGCTATAACTATAACAGGAGTTTGTTATTTCATTTACGTACTAAAAATTGATTTTGGAGGAGACATCCAATACGTATTTTTAACAGCTATTCTTGCAACATTTTTGGGATTGTCACTTGGATTTTTTGTCGGTCATATCGGAAGTTTCTCAAAGAAAACAAGAGAAAATATATTGACTGCAATTGTTGTGGGAGGTGGGTTTTTATCAGGTCTTATGGTAGCTAATATGAAGGCGATCATTGAGGTTAATTGTCCCTTCATCAACAGGATCAACCCATCGGCTGTTATATCGGATGCATTTTACGCACTGAATATGTATGGCGTATCGGACAGATATTACCGTTCTATCATCAGCATTGTGGTAATGACGATAGTATTCATTGTGGCAGGACTTATTATGTCAAGGAGGAAGAGTTATGCAAGTCTTTAAAGCATTTTTTAAACTTATTAGACAATATAAAATTGGATTATTTCTTTATTTTGGATTATGTGCAATGATGACAATACTTGTCGCTACTCAGTATAACTATGACGAAGATGAAAGTACATTTACAAATGAAAGCTTTTCGTTGATAGTTAAGGATAATGATAATTCGAAACTGTCTAAAGCAGTGGTTGATTACCTGAAAACACAGCACAATGTAGAATTTCATGACTATACAGAAGATGCGCTTAAAGATCTCATTTACAGTGAGTTTTATACCGCCTATATTGAGATACCGGAAGGTTTCATGAATAAACATTTAGATGAAGATGCACCAACTATCAATATTCTTTATGATACCGGAAGGGCATCGGGAAGCTTTGTTGAATTACAGCTTAATTCATTTATACAGGGAATACAAAGGTATGAAAATGCAAGATTTGATATCGATACAGCTATTTCAAATATTAAGGAAGCAGTAGAGACAGAAAATTTTGTCGAACTTAACAATAAGAGTAATGATTCAAATTCAAATAGTAAGTTATATAGTTTATTTTTATTCGTACCTTATGGTATAATGAGCATGGTATTATGGTGTGTGCTTCCGGTAGTGCTTCGTTTCAACAGTAAGGATATCAAATCAAGAACAGCCGTTTCTTCGATTTCATCCAATAAGAAAACGTTTGCTATGTTCATGGGATCTACATTAGTTGGTATTATGGTATATGTGGCTATGCTCATACTTTCAGGATGCTTTTTAAAAGATTTCCTGTTTACGGAAAAATGGTGGCTTGCAGCTCTTAACCTATTTGTATTCTCACTTGTAAATGGAGCGTTTCTTATGTTTCTTGCTTCATTTCCGTCAGAGAGTTTGTTAAAGTCAAAAGATGTTTTGGTCAATATTATTACCATCGCATTCTCGTTTTTAGGAGGAATATTTGTACCACTTGAACTTCTCGGTGATGATGTGAGAGCTGTAGGAAGATTTTTACCAACTTACTGGTATGCTGTAGGCCTACAGAAAATTGAGGCTGGAAGTACTCTTAGTGACGTATCATCATGTTTTGGAATGCAGGCAGTATTTGGAGTTTTCTGTCTTGCAGCCGGACTTGCAATATCTAGAGTTTGTCTGTATCTTAAGGAGAATTAAGATACACAGGAGTACAACATGGAAAGATTTATCGACAGAATTATAATATTTCTTTTAACGGTATTTGTCGGTCAGAAGATTATGACCGACAGATACCTTATTGTCGTTCTATATTCAATTTTATCAGTTGCTTTTTTTGACTTCTTTTTATTGTTTAAGACTGTTCAAAAGGATCATATGAGGCTGGAGCTATTAAGTGAAAAGATTGCATTTGTCTTACAGATTATAACTGCACTGACACCGTTTTTTGATAAGAACCTTGTGATAATGGTTCCGATAGCGTTGTATGGTGCGGTCATCATAAGGAATTATTTTGTAGGGGCTTTAGCGATTTTAACCGTGTTTAATTTTTCTTCACATACGGATTCTATATCGATAATCCTTTATGTCGATCTATTGTTGATTATCGCATTTTATCTAAGTGTGAAAAGTGGTAGAAACGACAAACTGAAAAAAGCGGTTAACAGTTTGCGTGATGAATCTGTAATTAAAGCCGATGAGCTTAAGAGAAAGAATTCTGAACTGATTCAGGCGAGGGATGATGAGGTGTATCTGGTTAGACTTAAGGAACGTAATCGAATAGCCAGAGAAATTCATGATAACGTTGGACACATGTTAACAAGAGCGATATTACAGCTTGGGGCATTGATTACCATTTGCAGTGATGAAACATTTAAAGAAGGTTTGAATGAACTTAAAAATACACTTGATACTGCAATGAATAACATAAGGAACAGTGTTCACGACCTGCGAGATGAGGCGATAGATATTCCAACGGCAATTGATGATATAACCGTTCCACTTAAAGAGGACAGAAAACTTAATGTGGAAGTCGACATTTCATCAGACGTTGATAAGGATATCAAATATGCTATTATAGGTGTGGTTAAGGAAGCGGTTTCTAATATAATCAAACACAGCACTAATGAAAATGTTGATGTAACGCTGATTGAACATCCTGCTATGTATCAACTGGTAATCCATGATTATGGTATTAAAGGAAGCTCAAGTGAAGAAGGAGACAGTATGGATTTGAGCGGAATGGGACTTGATAATATAAGGGCAAGGATTAACGGAGTCGGAGGTAATGTTCTCATTACTCATAATGATGGTTTTAGAATATTTGTTACTATAGGAAAGCGAGAGATCTGATATGAAAATTGTAATTGTAGATGATGATAAATTAGTTGCGATGTCACTTAAAATGATTATCGAGGCAAGCGAAGAGGCAGAAGTCTTGGCATGCGGACATTCCGGTAGTGACGCTATAAAACTCTATAATGAGTATAACCCTGATATTATGCTGATGGATATCCGAATGGAAGGGATGACAGGTCTTGAAGCAGGAGAAGAGATAATTAGTAAATATAGTGATGCTAAGATATTATTTCTGACAACATTTAATGATGATGAATATATTGTCAAAGCTCTTTCGATTGGCGCAAAAGGATATATTATTAAGCAGGAGTATGACAGCATTGTTCCTGCATTAAAAGCAGTCTACGAAGGTCAGACGGTATTTGGAAGTGATGTCATGGAAAAGATTCCGAACATGTTAAAAAAGAATCAGGGCTTTGACTATGAAAAATACGGTCTAAGCAAGCAGGAGTATGAGATCGTAGAATTGGTTGCGCAGGGATTGTCCAACAAGGAATGTGCTGATAATCTCTGCTTGTCTGAGGGAACTGTAAGAAACTATATCAGCACGATATTGAGTAAGTTAGATTTAAGAGATAGAACGAATCTTGCTATTTTCTATTACAAGATGTAGTCATTCATGAGACTAAGATGGGTATTGATGCTTTGTAAAAAACTGTAAAAGTGGAGGGGGATACGTCAAAAAATTGTTGACAAGAACATGATTATTATTGCAAAATATCTTTATAGACACAAGCTTTAGGGGTTGCATTTGAAGGTGAAATCTTTTAAGAAAGGAAAAGTGATACGTTTGGAATATAAATGTATCATGTAAGGATAATACATGTGGTTTATTAAGAAGGAAAAGGTGCAACAGAATCTCATTTCTGACCAGGGGGTAGAGAATAAAACAGACATTTTCAGTATTATTGTAATTATATTCAGTATTGTAATGTCGATTATATTGATTGTGCTAGGTGCATTGATACTGTTTTTGTAAAATAGTTAAAATAGGGGGTAGTATAATATGGAGTGGAGACAGAAAGTTTTTATATTTAAGAGACGAATCTACGAGATAATAGAGGCTGGAACTTCTGAAGACCCGGCAAGTTACTCGTATGATATTATGATGTTTATTGCTGTAATTGTTGGCATGATTCCAATGGCAACCAGAGTTAGTAATGATATAACATTGACTGTCGATATCATTACGTTGATTCTCTTTATTATGGATTACGCGCTTCGTCTGTTTACTTCAGATTACAAGATGGGTGTCCAGAGTTATAAGGCATATTTGTTTTATGCAATTACACCAATGGCTATTGTTGATCTTCTTTCCATTACACCTGTTTTATCATTTGTTTATCCGGATTCGACATTTGTAAGTCTGTTAAGAGTTTTCAGGGTATTGAGAGTATTAAAGCTTGTCAGATATTCAAAGACTATGGTAACCATACTCAATGTGCTGCGAAAGGTTAAAAGGCAGTTGTCGGCGGTTTTGATATTGCTGACAGCATATATTATTGCAACGGCGCTGATAATATTTCAGGTTGAACCGGAACTCTTTGATAATTTCTTTGAAGCGATTTATTGGGCGTCGGTTTCTATTACAACAATCGGCTATGGTGACATTTCGCCGGTATCGGTGTGGGGGCGTTTGATCACAATCATGTCTGCACTGGTAGGTATGGCTGTAATTGCGTTACCTAGTGGTATTATAACAGCTGCATATATGCAGGAGATTACCAAGAAAAAAGGAAAACATGAATTATAATATTATTATATTAGAAAATAATAATTGTAAATTTGTGAAATTTTGTGTATACTAGAATAAATAGTAAAAGTGCATAAAAAAGCACTTGATATAACATCAAATAAAACAAAAGGAAAAAGAGTTATGACGGTTTATGACGAATTAGTTGCGCGTGGACTTATCGCGCAGGTGACAGATGAAGAAGAAATTAAGGAACTTGTTAACAATGGAAAGGCAACTTTTTACATCGGTTTTGATCCGACAGCCGACAGTCTTCATGTAGGACATTTCATGGCATTGTGTCTTATGAAGAGATTACAGATGGCAGGTAATAAGCCTATTGCACTTATTGGCGGTGGTACAGCTATGATTGGTGATCCATCCGGAAGAACCGATATGAGACAGATGATGACGCAGGAAACTATCCAGCATAACTGCGACTGCTTTAAGGAGCAGATGAGTAAATTTATCGATTTTTCAGATGACAAAGCTCTTATGGTCAATAATGCAGACTGGTTACTTGACTTAAATTATGTTGAAGTCCTTCGTGAAGTTGGAGCTTGTTTTTCTGTTAACAATATGCTTCGTGCAGAGTGCTATAAGCAGAGAATGGAGAAAGGTCTTTCATTCTTAGAGTTTAATTATATGATTATGCAGAGTTATGATTTTTATAGCCTGTATCAGAAATATGGCTGTAATATGCAGTTTGGTGGAGATGATCAGTGGAGTAATATGCTTGGCGGCACAGAGCTTATCAGAAGAAAACTTGGTAAAGATGCATACGCTATGACGATTACACTTCTTCTTAACTCAGAAGGTAAGAAGATGGGTAAGACCCAGTCGGGAGCTGTATGGCTTGATCCTAATAAGACAAGTCCTTTTGAGTTCTACCAGTATTGGAGAAATGTTGATGATGCAGATGTATTAAAATGTATCCGCATGCTCACGTTCCTTCCTCTTGAAGAGATTGAGAAGATGGATTCATGGGAAGGCAGTCAGCTTAATGAAGCTAAGGAGATACTTGCATTTGAACTTACAAAGCTTGTTCATGGTGAGGAAGAGGCTGCTAAGGCACAGGAGAGTGCAAGAGCATTGTTCTCAGGTGGTAATGCAGCGAATATGCCTACAACAACTTTAACTGCAGATGATTTTAATGATGAAGGTAAGATCGGTATCCTTGATATTATGGTTAAGGCTGAACTTGTATCATCTAAGGCAGAGGCAAGACGTAATGTACAACAGGGTGGAGTAACTGTTAATGACGAGAAGGTTACAGAACCTGTAACATTCTATGAAAAAGAAGTGTTTTCTTCTGATTTCATCATTAAGAGAGGCAAGAAAAACTTTAGAAAGATTGTAGTGGAGTAGTCTTTTTAAGGAGGAAACAATTATGGGTTTTTCATTATTTGGCAAACAAAAGTATTCTGTATTTATAGACGGGAGATTAGTTAACATTTGTGATTCTTATAATGAGGCAAAACAGTATTTAGATGATAAATATGGGGTTGACTCTAGTGGGAATCCTATGTGGAAAGATTTTGATTGTGGAATAGTGAAGTATAATCCTCAACATGATGAGATGCGATAATAAGTTGTTAGATAATATTAATGACGGATAGAGATAAAGTTTATCCCTATCCGGTATTTTTTATGCACCGATTCCGCTGACGCCTACATAAATCTGAGAAATTTTATACCAGGTTTTATAGTCGGTTATACCCGTTACCGGAAGGTCAAATATTTTTTGAAACTGTTCGACTGCATTTTTGGTGTTTTGTCCGTATATTCCGTCGACGGTAAGAGGGGGGATGGAAGAATATACCCTGCCTATTCTGTTTAACTGCTCCTGGAGTTGTCTGACCTTGTCACCGGAAGAGCCGATAGTTAAATCATATCCAGGCCAAGAAGAAGGTACACCTGAAATCTGTTCAGACTCATTAATGTATATATCGCTTCCGTAATAATTTCTGAGTATTTCGACTGCGCTGTATCCCTGATCTCCGAGATATTTTGACCCCCATTGTGATAACCAATTAGGACAGGTGACACGTT
The DNA here is from genome assembly GCA_902793335.1 of uncultured Lachnospiraceae bacterium. GTDB lineage: Bacteria > Bacillota > Clostridia > Lachnospirales > Lachnospiraceae > CAG-590. Next base: position 32,015 of record CADBCZ010000026.1, on the reverse strand, counting down.
TGCCGTCACAGTATTGTGTAAGTATAGGCTGCTTCACACCCGGTCTTGAGAGATAGTTTGCGAATATAGAATCAACAATCTGAGAAATATTTTCATATATGGTCTTTTCGTATATCCATTTGTGGTCAAAGGCAGTGGAGCTGGTGATAGTGAAATCATAGCCTTTATTTCTGTACCACTCGGTATAAACCCTGTTAAGTGTAAATGACATGATAGCCAGAACGTTTGCGTAAATGGTTGCCTCAGGCCATGTGGCATATATCTCAGACGAGGCAACATTTTTGATATAATCTCTGTATGGAATATAGTAGTTACTTGCAGTGGTGTCGGTTGGTGCTCCGTCATGAACTATGACATATTCAGGTATTACTACCTTTGACAATACAATTTCACCGGACTCATTTATGGGTTTGATCTCGGCCTCGGCTATTTTGGGAGGGTAATATTCCCAAAGGGTATGACCGCCAATAACTGTTGGTGTATAGGAATCATCACTTGTTACGGAGGGGGATAGTGATATATTCTGAATTCCAATTTCGTTTGAAAGAATCTGTATTCCTGAGATGATGGTCTCTTCATAACCGGAAGCACTTACCTTTACGTTGTATAGACTGTAAGGTTGATTATCGGAGGGGGTTAATGAATATTCAAGAGGCGGTGCGTCAAGACTAATATTATCGGTTATTCCGTCACCGTTAGTCTCTGTAACTAAGATAGGTTCATCAGGATTGCCACTACCGGCAATTTCAATCCGGGCATTATCGATTGGTATATAATTTCTTGAGGAATATGCACGTATTTTCAGATAGCCGATATCAATATTATCGCTTGTTGCTTTTAAGTTCTTATTCATTTATTTAATCCGACATATTTATTCTGTTAATTATATGCTGTATTATTGAAACCGATTCATTGTTGTGCTAAAATTTATTGTGATTTATGTGAATGATACATTAAGAACTTTTATTGAATAACGAGGGGATATAATCGTGGTAACAAATAATATTAATTCCTACCATCATAAACATACCAGAACAGTTGTAATGTTTATGCTTATCACATTGGTGATACAACAACTTATATTGAAATTTTTCCAGATAAAGACCAAGATGCCTGCGGGTCCGCGAAATGCATATATTACAACTAAGATATTAATCGTTGTTATGGCAACATTTATGATATATTGTGTCAACAGAACAACAATGAAGATTAATTACAAGGATATACTTATAACGAAACAGGAGATGAAACAGACTCTTATCAGAGCAGGAATCATTTCCGTTTTCATGATTCTTGCTCTGATTGTAGTGAGAATAGTCAAAGGACATTATAATCCCAAAGTGGCAGCAAGACCGTATTTTAAATTGTATCTTACAGTGAGAACGAGATGGTTTTATCCTGTTAATGCTTTCTTTCAGGAAGTTTTTATCAAAGCTTTTGTACAGGATAATGTAAGGATAATGGCGGGCAAAGAAAATATTCATTATACGGTATGGCTGACATCGTTGTTTTTCTTTGTTCTGCATATGAGCTATCCGTTATATTACATGGTGATAGCCGGATTGTTCTGTGTTGCAACAGGATATTTCTATGAAAAGAACAGGAATATATGGGGATGCGCATTATTACATTTTGTTATAGGATTTATGCCAAGGGCGTTAGGAATACTGTGACGGTATCATACGCCCTTGATTTTTGCGGTAAAGCCAAGCTGAGTGCGGGATTTTTGGTTGTCAAAAAAATAATTATATGCTATATTATATTGGTTATTTTGTAAGTGATTAATGGTGTGACGAAATGGAGGATAACTGATGGCAGAGATGACGAAAGTCTGTTTGGATGCAATGGGAGGTGACAATTCACCTCACGAGATGGTGCATGGAGCTGTTAATGCAGTTAAAGAGAAGGATAATTTGTTTATATACATTGTTGGTCCTGAGGACAGGATTAAAGATGAATTGTCAAAATACGAATATCCCAAAGACAGAATAGAGATAGTACACGCGCCTGATGAGATTACTACACATGATAGTCCTGTAAATGCTATCAGGCAAAAGAAAGAATCTTCCATGGTTATAGGACTTAAGCTGGTTAAAGAAGGAAAGGCAGATGGAATTGTTTCTGCCGGTAATTCCGGAGCTTTATTAGTTGGAGGGCAAGTGCTTGTCGGTAAAATGAAAGGCATAGAGAGAGCTCCACTTGCACCGATAATACCTACGGTTAACGGAATTTGCCTTTTAATAGATTGTGGAGCTAATGTTGATGCCAAACCGAGCAACCTTGTTCAGTTTGCAAAGATGGGTTCTATTTATATGGAGTATGTTGTAGGAATTAAGAATCCGAGAGTCGGTATTGTCAATATCGGTGTGGAAGAAGAGAAAGGTAATGCGCTTGTTAAAGAAACATTTCCACTTCTTAAAGACTGTGATGATATTAATTTTATCGGAAGTATAGAAGCAAGGGATTTCCCTTATGGAGCAGCCGACGTAGTCGTAACAGAAGCGTTTGTAGGTAACGTCATGCTTAAGCTTACAGAGGGACTTGCGGCAGGTTTGTTCGGAAAGGTCAAGGAAGCTATGACAGCAACACCGATATCTACACTTGGTGCTGCTTTGGTTAAACCACAGCTCAAAAAGACTTTGAAAACTTTTGATGCTACTGAGTACGGTGGTGCACCGCTTCTTGGACTTAATGGTCTTGTTGTCAAGATCCATGGAAATGCCACATACAAAGAGGTTAAGAATGCTTTGTTTCAGGTTGAAACTTTCAGACAACAGGATATTAATGGTAAGATAAAGGAAGTTTTATTAAAGGATAATTAATTATTAACCATAGTTAAAATCTATTATTTGGAGTGATAATAATGCTTAATTATAACGAGCAGGAAATAGAAGAACATATTCAATATACATTTAAAAACAAAGCTCTGTTGAAACAGGCTTTGTCACATAGTTCATTTATCAATGAAATGAAAAAGAAAGGACTTGAGAGTTACGAGAGATTAGAGTTTCTTGGAGATGCTGTTCTTGAGCTTATTTCAAGTGAATTTCTTTTTGATGAATATAAGGAAATGCCGGAGGGGAAGCTTACAAAGCTGCGTTCTTCGATAGTATGTGAATATACACTTTCATCTGTTTCAAAGATGTTGCATCTTGGAGATTATGTTTTGTTATCTAAGGGTGAGGAGCTTACGGGTGGAAGAAACAGAGATTCCATTCTCTGTGACCTCTTTGAATCGGTTTTGGGTGCCATTTATCTGGATGGCGGGATGCAACCGGCTAAGAAGTATGTCGAATCATTTCTTCTGACCGATATAGAACACAAGTCTCTGTTCTATGACGCAAAGACTACTTTGCAGGAGATTGTTCAGAAGGATGGAAAAGGTTCTGTGAGTTATGAACTGGTCAGTGAGTCGGGTCCGGATCACAGTAAATGTTATGTTATGGATGTGCTGGTTGATGGAAATAAGCTTGCCACAGGTAAGGGCAGTTCTAAGAAGAATGCACAGCAGATGGCTGCCTATGAAGCACTTCTGCATCTGAAAGTGGCAAAAGCATAAGGAATGGTAAGATTATGTATTTGAAAAGTATTGAAGTATATGGCTTCAAATCATTTGCCAATAGAATATTATTTGAGTTTAACGAGGGTATTACCGGTATCGTAGGACCTAACGGTTCAGGTAAAAGTAATGTCGGTGATGCCGTAAGATGGGTTCTTGGTGAACAGAGTGCAAAGCAGCTTCGAGGATCTAACATGCAGGATGTAATTTTTGCCGGTACAGAGCTTAGAAAACCACATGGTTCTGCTTATGTTGCGATAACTTTGGATAACAGCGACCACTCACTTCCAATTGATTACGAAGAGGTTACTGTTGCAAGAAGAGTATATCGTTCGGGTGAAAGTGAATATCTTATTAATGGTGTTGTTAGCAGATTGAAGGATGTTAATGCACTGTTTTTCGATACAGGTATCGGTAAAGAGGGATATTCTATTATCGGACAGGGTCAGGTAGAGCGTATTCTTTCAGGTAAACCTGAAGAAAGACGTGAGCTTTTTGACGAGGCTGCAGGTATTGTTAAATACAAAAAGAACAAAGCGGCAACTGAGAAATCATTGGCGGCTGAACGTGAGAATCTTTCGCGCGTTAATGATATTTTATCTGAGCTTGAGAAACAGGTAGGACCTCTTGAGAAACAGTCTGAAGTTGCTAAGAAATATTTGTTATACAAGGGCGAGTTGAAGCGGTTTGACGTTAATGTTTTCCTTATGGAAAATGAACGTATTGAGAAAGAGCTCAAAGAAAATGAGGAAAAGCTTCATATCGTTACAGAAGACAGTGAGCGACTTAAGAAGGAATTTGAAGATACTAAGAATGAATATGAGCGCATTGAAACAGTCCTTGAACAATGTAATATTTCAATTGATGAGAATCGCAACAAAATTCATGAATTAAAGCTTAACAAAGAACATAATGAAGGCGAAGTCAATGTACTTAATCAGCAGATAAGCAATGCAAAATCTTCTGATGTACATATGAGTGAGCAGATAGATAGGATCAATAAAAGTCTTGAAGCTTCTGAAGCTGAGAAAAAGGGATACCAGGACAAAAAGGCACTCTTAGATGAGAAGATGGACAGTGCTGATGATGTTGTTGAAGAGGCAAGAGATTACAGCGAATCTATAGAAGAAGAGATTAATAATTTACTTGAGGATATTGATAAGAGCAAGGCTTATATAATTGAATATTTGAATGGTGAGTCAAACCTTAAAGCTAAAGTTGGACGATATGACACTATGCTTGAAAATATCAGCTATCGTAAAACTCAGCTTAATCAGCGATTCCTTCAATTCAAATCCGATGAGATGAAGGATAAGGAGGAATATGACAAGCACAATGAATCTCTTAAGAAGATAGAAGAAGAGGTTTCAGATATTCTTGAAAGACTTGATAAGGTTGATTCGGAACTTGATCGCAATACGATAGAAACCAATGAGAACAAACAGCGCTTATTCTCGGCAAACAATGAATATGCAAGTGTTAAGTCTAAGGCTGAAGCACTTAGGAATATAACAGAGAGATATGATGGCTACGGCAATTCTATCAAACGTGTTATGGAACAGAAACAGAACAATCCGGGAATTATAGGTGTTGTTGCAGATATTATTCAGGTTAATAAGGAATATGAGATAGCTGTTGAGACTGCCCTTGGCGGAAGCATTCAGAATATAGTAACCGATAATGAGGCTACAGCCAAGAAACTTATCGGTTTTCTTAAGAGAAACAAGTTTGGTCGTGCAACATTTCTTCCACTCACAACCATTGGAGGAAAGCATAGTGAATTCACTTATAAGGAAGCTCTAAATGAACCTGGTGTTGTTGGACTTGCAAAGGACCTGGTTAAGGTTCATGACAAATATACAGCAGTTGTGAATCATTTACTTGGAAGAATTATAGTATGTGAGGATATCGACCATGCTATTTCACTTAACAAGAAATTCCATCAGTCTTTGCGTATCGTTACTAAAGAGGGTGAACTCTTAACTCCCGGCGGTGCGATGACAGGTGGTGCATTTAAGAATTCATCTAATTTGCTTGGTAGAAAGAGAGAACTGGATGAACTCTCGAAAGAGCTGACAGAGTTATCTAACGAGATTGCCAACGCAACCAAGGATGAGACAGAGCTACGCACCAGACGCGAAGAGTTAAAGAAAGAAAAAGAGGATATCAACTTAAAACTTCAGGAGTTATATCTTTCAAAAAATACTGTTACCATGAGTATTGAGCAGGTGTCTAAGAATCTTGCAGAGACCGCTACTGCCTATGCTTCCGTTAATAAGGAAAATAAGGAATTAGAAGCTCAGATTGAGGAAATTAATAATAACAAGAATGAGCTTTATGAAAATCATAAACAGGCCGAAGAGGCCAAGAAATCATTAGAAGAACGAATTGTGGTTCTTGAGGAACGAGTGGCATCAAAACGTGATGAATTAAAGATTGCCAATGATAAGGTTTCACAACTTTTGCTTGATTTCAATACCATGAAGCAGCAGGATGATTTCCTTATCGAGAATTTGAGACGTATACGTACCGAGGAGTCTAAACTAAAAGAAGAATTAGAACTTTATCGTTCTCAGATGAGTAACTCGGGACGAGCAATAGAAGAGCTGGTTGCAAAGATTAATCATTTTAAGGCGCTTATTGAAACAGATACCAAGGAAATAGAAAGATTAGAAGAGGCACTGAATAAGGATATACATGATAAGGAAGAACTAAATGCCAGACATAAGGAATTTTTCTCAAAACGTGAAAATCTCAATGAGGAGATTACCAGACTTGATAAGTCGGCATTTAGACTTAATGCACAGCTTGAAAAGATTACTGAAAGCGGTGACAGCTTAAGCAGATATATGTGGGAAGAATATGAGCTTACATACCAGTCGGCGCTTGAATTGAGAGATGATAGCCTTAATGATCTTCCTAAATTAAAATCAGAAGTTTCGGCAGTTAAGGCAAAGATTAAGTCACTAGGTGATGTCAATGTAAATGCTATTGAGGATTACAAGGAAGTGTCTGAAAGATATGAATTCTTAAAAGGCCAACATGATGACATTGTCAAGGCAGAGACTAATCTGGTTCAGATAATAGAAGAATTAGATAAAGCGATGAGAACTCAATTTGAACAGAAGTTCAGAGAAATACAGGTTATGTTTGAAAAGGTATTTAAAGAGCTTTTTGGTGGAGGAAAAGCATCGCTTGAGCTTGTAGACAGTGAGGATATATTAGAAGCAGGAGTAAGAATAATTGCTCAGCCTCCGGGAAAGAAGTTGCAGAATATGATGCAGCTTTCCGGTGGTGAGAAAGCATTATCTGCTATTGCGCTATTGTTTGCTATTCAGAGTCTCAAACCGTCGCCATTCTGTCTTCTTGATGAGATTGAGGCGGCTCTTGACGATTCAAACGTTACAAGATATGCTAAGTATCTTAACAAACTTACAAAAGATACACAGTTCATAGTTATAACTCATAGAAAGGGAACTATGGAAGCTGCAGATGTACTTTATGGTATTACAATGCAGGAAAAGGGTGTATCTACACTGGTTTCTGTAAATCTTATTGAAAATGAGTTAGATGATTAACAATATAAAGGAGTATTAAGTTATGAATATCAAAAAGTTTTATATCAAAACAGGAGCAATAATTGGTTTTGTTGTTGGATTGATTATCCTGAAGTATACGATGAATATGGAAGACAAAACCTTGGGACTGATGCTCGGTGTAGTTGCTCTGTTAATATTTGGTAGTCTGGGTATAATCATCGGAACTGTTTTACAGAAAAAGTTTGGAAAAGACAAAGACGATGCATATGAAAAAAATCCTGAGAGAATTTTTGCTGAAGCTATTGAACAGTCATTCCTGCAGGATGAACCTGTTGCATCTAAACCGGTTGAAGAGAAAAAGCCTGAACCTGTAGTCGAAGAAAAAGTTGAAATCAAAGTAGAAGAAACAAAAGAAGAAGTCAAGGAAGAAGTTGTCGAAGAGACGACAGAGCCTGAAACAGAAGAAGTCAAGGAAGAAGTTGTCGAAGAGGCAGCAGAACCTAAAGCAGAAGAAGTCAAGGAAGAGGTTGTCGAGGAGACGACAGAGCCTGAAACAGAAGAAGTAAAAGAAGAAGCCAAGGAAGAGGCTGTCGAAGAGACAGAAGAACCTGAAGAAGAAGTTAAGGAAGAAGTTGTCGAAGAGACAGCAGAACCTGAAGCAGAAGTTAAGGAAGAAGTTGTCGAGGAGACAGCAGAACCTGAAGCAGAAGAAATAAAAGAAGAAGTTAAGGAAGAAGTTATTGAGGAGACAACAGAGCCTGAAGCGGAAGAGATAAAGGAAGAAGTCAAGGAAGAAGCTGTCGAGGATACACCCGCACATGTAGAGGGAGAGCATCATTTCTTCAAGAGATTGGTTGCAGGTCTTACAAAGACTAGAAAGAGCTTAAATGAGAGCTTCAATAATCTGTTTACGGGCTTCTCATCCGTTGATGATGATTTTTATGATGAGTTAGAAGAGACACTTGTGATGGCAGATCTTGGTCTTGATACTACCGAGAAGATTATTGACAATCTTAAGGAAATAGTAAAAAAGAATCATATTAAAGAAGCTTCTGAGTGTAAAGAGCTTGTTATAAATATCATCAGAGACCAGATGCTGGTTGAAGATGAGGCATATGATTTCGAGAATCAGAAATCTGTAATGCTTATAATCGGAGTTAACGGTGTTGGCAAGACCACATCTATCGGTAAACTGGCAGCACAGTATAAGAATCGTGGCAAGAAGGTTATGATGTGTGCAGCTGATACCTTCCGTGCAGCGGCTATCGATCAATTGAAGACCTGGGCTAATCGTGCCGGTGTTGAGATAGTTGCACAGGATGAGGGCTCAGATCCGGCTGCAGTAACATTTGATGCAGTTAAAGCTGCTAACGCAAGAGGCGTTGATATACTTTTAGTTGATACGGCAGGGCGTCTTCACAATAAGAAAAATCTTATGGATGAGCTTGCAAAGATGAAGCGTATCATTGAGAAGGAATGTTCGGATGCACATCTTGAAACGTTGATAGTTCTTGACGGTTCTACAGGTCAGAACGCATTAGAGCAGGCTAGACAATTCTCCAATGTTACACAGATTGATGGTATAATTCTTACGAAGTTAGACGGAACCGCAAAGGGTGGTATTGCTATTGCAATCCAGTCAGAGCTTAATGTTCCTGTTAAATATATCGGTGTTGGTGAACAGATCAATGATCTTCAGAAATTTGATCCTGATGCATATGTAAATGCGCTTTTCGCAGATATGGATACAAGGTCTGAAGTAGAGATTTTGATACCAGAAGACTGATGTTGATAAATGAAGAAATCCGGGAGGAATAATATATGCTTACAATGGACAAGTTTGAAGAAGCTTATAATACAGTGCAAAAGGTAGTTAACCCTACCAAGTTGATATACAGTGAGTATTTTAGTGAGATATCCGGCAACAAAGTATATTTCAAGCCGGAAAATCTTCAGGTTACCGGTGCTTACAAGATAAGAGGTGCCTACTATAAGATTTCAACTCTTTCCGATGAGGAGAGAGGTAAGGGCCTTATTACTGCATCTGCAGGAAACCATGCACAGGGTGTTGCATTTGCGGCAAAGGCGTATGGCGTTAAGGCGACTATCGTAATGCCTACAACTACACCGCTTATTAAAGTTAATCGTACCAAATCTTACGGCGCAGAGGTTATATTATACGGAGATGTCTATGATGAATCGTGTCAGTATGCACTTGAGCTCGCGGAAGATAAAGGACTTACATTTATTCATCCTTTTGATGATCTTGATGTGGCATGTGGTCAGGGATCTATTGCCATGGAGATAATTAAGGAGCTTCCAACAGTTGATTATATTCTTGTTCCTATTGGTGGAGGCGGTCTTGCAACAGGTGTATCAACTTTAGCTAAAATGTTGAATTCTAATATAAAGGTTATTGGTGTTGAACCTGCCGGAGCTGCATGTATGAAAGAATCTCTTAAAAATGGCAAGGTGACAACACTTCCGACCGTAGATACGATTGCAGATGGTACAGCAGTTAAGACTCCCGGAAGCAATATCTTCCCATATATTCAGGAGAATATTGACGAAATAATAACGGTTGATGACAGTGAGCTTATTGTTGCATTTCTTGATATGCTTGAAAATCATAAGATGCTTGTTGAAAATTCAGGTCTTTTGACAGCCGCTGCTGTAAAGAACCTTCCGTTTAAGGACAAGAAGGTTGTAAGTATATTAAGCGGTGGGAATATGGATGTTATAACATTTGCATCTGTTGTACAGCATGGACTTATCGCAAGAAGCAGAATATTTACCGTTTCGGTTCTTCTTCCGGATAAGCCGGGTGAGCTTAAGAATGTAAGCTCTATTATCGCTGACCTTCAGGGTAATATAATCAAGCTTGAGCATAATCAGTTTGTAAATCTTAACCGTAATGCCGCTGTTGAGCTCATCATCACAATGGAGGCATTTGGCCCTGAACATAAGGAAAATATTATGCATGTACTTGCGGAGAAGGGATATAACCCTGTAGAGAAGAATCCAAAGAGTATATATTAATATCAGACATTTATTATACAGAATGAGGAGTAATCCTTGTTCTGTATTTTTTCAAAAATGGAGTTTTAAATATGACAGATAGTAAGATTGAATCACAAGTTCATAATAATATCAGTGTTGCGGTTGACGTTGGTACGACGACTATCGGAGTGTCTTGTGTAGATGTTGACTTAAAATCGGTGATTACTGAATTTTCATTCTCAAATCCGCAAAAGATATATGGTGCGGATGTCATTACGAGAATCAAGCATTGCATCGATTCGCCTTCTGTTGAGAAGTCGATGTCAGATATGTTGCTGATGAAGTTGAATGAAGAGCTGCAAAATGCTCTGTCGGATAATTATGACAGAATCGGATGTCTTTGTTATTCGGGCAATACGACTATGCTGCATATTCTTAGAAAACTTTCGGTTGAAGGACTTGCAGCTGCACCGTTTAAACCTGTAACCCTTGATTATTTTGAGTGTAACGTAACACATGATGACAGTGGAGAGGAGTCTGACAGGATTAAAGAGTATTTTATCCCCGGTTTTTCTGCCTTCGTAGGTGCAGATATTCTGTCGGGTGTGGAATATCTTAATATGGGTAAAAATGAAAAGTATGATCTTTTGATTGACCTTGGAACTAACGGCGAGATGCTGCTTATCAATAATAAATGCGGATTTGCGACTTCTACAGCGTGCGGTCCGGTTTTTGACCATGGAGTTACAGGAGCAGTTTATGGAAGTGAATGTATCAAAGCGATTGCGACATGTATTAAAAGAGGTCTTATAGATGATACCGGTCTGATAAAGGAACCGTTTTTTGAAAAAGGGTTGAATATTTCCGATGATGTTGTTATTACGCAGGAACAACTAAGGAGATTTCAGATGGCTAAGGCAGCAATATATGCAGGTGTTATATGTCTGATGAGTAAAGCAGATATCGGATATGATGATATAGATAATGTATATATTAGTGGAGGTCTTGGGTTTTACCTTAATATCAGAGATGCATATATAGTTAAAATGCTACCGGACCGGTTTAAAGATAAGATTAAGGTTTTCGGAAATACTTCTTTAGAGGGTGCAAAGAGATTTCTGCTACATGAGAATAGGAACGATTTGCTTGTGGAATATGAGAAGATAAGAAACAGGACGGAATCATTTGAACTTGCTAATTATAAGGATTTTCAGGAAATTTACATCTCGTCAATGAATTTCTGACATTATTAAATATATCTATTGAAAGAATAATACTAGATATGGTATAATAAGCAGGTTTTAGGAACATTATATGCTGTTCTTAAAACCTGATTTTGTTTAATTAGGAAAGGTTGTAACTATAAGGAATATTATATGGTTGCGAAAGGTTAATGAGTATGGCTGGCAAAAAAGAGAAGACAAAAAAACATGAAAACAAAACACAGAAACCTGGAGGCGGTAAGATGAGTGTGGGAAGCTTTATTGCAGCATTTATTATATCTGCAATATGGATTATGATTAGTTATTATATTAATTATCCTGCAATTAATATTCAGAGTCCGGAATTCTGGGAATGGCTGACATTCCATTCTGTTGTGGTTACAATTATTTTTATAATATCCGGAATTATCGGAAGACGTGATAAGGAGCAGAAGTTTGCGGCTGAATTTAAGAATAATATAGAATTCTTTTTCAAAGGAAAAGGTCGACTTCAATTGATTATGCTTTTCCTGATTCCGATATTTTGTGTATTGGTAATTATCTTTGGTAATATCGCCGGAGCACCGATTTTTAACGCAAAGAGATATGCCAATCTCTTAAAGGTTGATAACCGTGAGTTTGTTGATGATATACCTGAATCTGAAAATGTAGATAATATTGCATTGATGGATACCAACAGTGCAAGAATATTTGGTGACAGAAAGATAGGTTCATTATCTGATGTAGTTAGTCAGTTTGAGGTTGAGGATTCATATACTCAGATTAACATTGATAATAAGCCTATGAAGGTTGCGAATTTAAGATACGCTGATTTCTTTAAGTTTTTAAGTAATAAAGAAGCCGGAATTCCGGGATATGTAACAGTCAATCCGGTTGATTCCACTGCGAAATATATTAAGCTTGATAAGGGTATGAAATATGTTCCTTCGGGATATTTCAATGATAATATATTAAGACACGTTCAGATGCATAACCCTACTAAGATATTCGAGGGATGTTATTTTGAAGTGATGGATGACGGAACTCCTTGTTATGTATGTCCTGTACTTCATGCGAGAGTTGGTCTTTTCGGTGGAATGGATGTCAAGGGTGCAGTGATCTGTGATCCTGTAACAGGTGATATGGATTATTATGATGTAGCTGATATTCCCACTTGGGTGGATCGTGTTTACGACGGTGAACTGCTTACAACAAAATACAACTGGCATGGTATATACGGTAATGGCTATTGGAACAGTATAATTGGTCAGAAGGGCTGTGTTCAGACTACTAATGACTACGGATACAAAACTATTGAGGATGATGTGTGGATTTACACAGGTGTTACATCTGTTACAGGAGATGCATCTAATATCGGTTTTGTTATGATCAATCAGAGAACTTCTGAGGCGAGATACTATGCGATATCGGGAGCTGAGGAATATTCAGCTATGTCTTCGGCTGAGGGTGCTGTTCAGGAGAAGAATTATACTGCATCATTTCCAAGTCTGATAAATGTAGACGGCACTCCGGCTTACATTATGGTTTTGGTTGACAACGGTGGACTTGTTAAGATGTATGCGATGGTTAATGTCGAACAGTACAATCTTGTTGCAACCGGAGAAACACAGACAGAGGTTTTTGCAAAATACAGAAAACTCATCAAGAGTGAAGGAATCAAGGGTGGTAAGTCTTCTGAGGATGGTGACGAGCAGTCTGAGGAAGAAACTGTATCAGATGCAACATTTATTGTAAAAGATATTCAATATGTAACAACAGGTGGAGAGACCTATGTGTACATCAAGGATGATAGTGGTAACGTGTACAAACAACCTTTTGCCGATGATGAGAACATTATATTTATTTCAACAGGCGATAGGATTAAGTTGACATATAAGAAATCTGAAGGCAGTGATATAATGCAGATTATAGACACAGAGGTCCTTCAATAACATATTTAAATTATCATAGAAAGGTACAGCGGATACATTATCCGTCAAGAGAAATGATATGAGATTATGCAGTTTATATAGTGGGAGCAGCGGTAACTGTATATATGTTGGCTCAGATAACACAGGGCTTTTGATTGATGTTGGTGTCAGTATGAAAAAAGTGGTTACTGCACTTAATGAAATGGATGTTAAGCCCGAGGAAATCAAAGGTATATTGATTACACATGAACATTCTGACCACATACAGGGACTTGGAGTGTTTCTGCGAAAATATGGAGTCCCCGTATACGGAACGACTAAGACCTTAGAAGCAGTCAGCAGGTATAAAGGACTTGGTAAGGTGGATTATTCGTTGTTCCACGGTATTGAACCTGAGAAGAGTTTTGCGATAGATGACCTTTGGGTAAAGCCCATAAGCATATGGCATGATGCTGCAGATCCGGTATGTTATACAGTTACTGACGGTGAAAAGAAGGTTTCGGTAGCAACGGATATGGGTGATTACGACAGTCACATTGTTGATTCGCTTTCCGGTTCGGATGCGATGCTTATTGAGGCTAACCACGATGTCAGGATGTTGGAAGTAGGACCTTATCCGTACGAGCTAAAAAGAAGAATTCTTGGCCAATACGGACATCTTTGCAACGAAAAGGGTGGACAGCTTATAAGAGAATTATTAAATGACCACATTAAAGGCATATATCTTGGACACTTATCTAAAGAGAATAATTATCCGGAACTGGCTTATGAATCGGTAAAGAGTGAGCTTTTTGGCAATCCTTACAGTAATGATGTGAGGGATTTCAATATGATGGTGGCAGACAGATTTGGAAGATCACCGGTAATTGAGTGTTGAAACTCTTGGAAAATTGATTGAATTGATGTATAATAACCAAACAATAAAATCGTTAAATATTTATCTAAATGATATATATGCAATACAATTAAGGAGATAACAGACATGAAGAAAACAGTAATTTCAGTAGTAGGTAAGGACAAAGTAGGAATCATTTACAATGTGTGCAAGTATCTTGCAGGCAATCAGATTAATATTCTGGATATCGCCCAGACTATCGTATCTGACTGGTTTAACATGATCATGATCGTTAATATCGAGGAGTCTGAGAAAGACTTTGCTACAATTGCCAATGAACTTAAGCAGATTGGTGATGAAATCGGTGTTACTATAACTCTTCAGCAGGAAGAAATCTTTGACATGATGCACAGATTATAATAAGCAAAGAATAAGATACGGTTAAATGGAGGATAACAATGATCAATATAAATGAAGTCATGGAAACCAATGCCATGATACGTGAAGAGAATCTTGATGTTCGTACAATTACTATGGGTATATCATTGCTTGATTGTATTTCAGACGATTTAAAGACAACATGTGATAAGGTTTATGAGAAGATAACAACTTCTGCTAAGGATCTTGTTAAGGTTGGAAAAGAACTTGAGATGGAGTACGGAATTCCGATTGTTAATAAGAGAATTTCACTTACACCGATTGCCATGGTTGGAAGCTCTTGCTGTAAGTCGTCAGCTGATTATGTTGAGATTGCCAAGACTTTAGACGAGGCTGCCAAGAAGGTTGGAGTTAATTTCATAGGTGGTTATTCTGCCAATGTCGCTAAGGGTATGACACCGTATGATGAGATGCTTATCAAGTCAATACCACAGGCACTTAATGAAACAGAGTTCGTTTGTAGTAGTGTAAATGTCGGCTCGACCAAAACAGGTATCAACATGGATGCTGTTAAGCTTATCGGTGAGATTGTTAAGGAGAGTGCTGAACTTACAGCAGACAGAGATTGTATCGGACCTGCTAAGTTTGTAGTGTTCTGTAATGCACCTGATGATAATCCGTTCATGGCTGGTGCTTTCCATGGTGTTACAGAGGCTGACAGAATAATAAATGTCGGTGTATCAGGACCGGGTGTTGTAAAGAGGGCATTAGAGAGTGTCAGAGGCGAGAATTTTGAAGTTCTCTGTGAGACTATCAAAAAGACTGCATTTAAGGTTACAAGAGTGGGACAGCTTGTTGCAAAGGAAGCGTCTAAGAGACTTGGAGTACCTTTTGGAATTATAGATTTATCACTCGCACCTACACCTGCGGTTGGTGATTCGGTTGGAGAGATTTTAGAGGAGATTGGACTTGAATATGCTGGTGCTCCGGGAACAACCGCTGCACTTGCGCTTCTTAATGATCAGGTAAAAAAAGGTGGTGTTATGGCATCTTCTTATGTCGGAGGACTTTCGGGAGCATTTATTCCAGTATCTGAAGACCAGAGAATGATAGATGCTGCAACTGAGGGTGCTCTTACACTTGAGAAGTTAGAGGCTATGACCTGTGTATGTTCTGTAGGACTTGATATGATAGCAATTCCGGGAGACACTAAGGCTACAACTATTTCAGGTATCATCGCTGACGAGATGGCTATCGGTATGGTTAACCAGAAAACCACAGCGGTAAGAATCATTCCGGCTGTTGGAAAGAAAGCCGGCGAGACACTTAACTTTGGTGGACTTCTTGGATATGCTCCTATCATGAAGGTTAACGAATACAGTTGTGATGCGTTTATTAATAGAGGAGGAAGAATACCGGCACCTATTCATAGCTTTAAGAATTAATAATATTGGGGTGAATGCTATGGAAATAATTAACTCTAATGATTTGAGAAGAACTGTGCTTTTAGTTTCCGACGACAGGACAGATTTTTCAGATCTTGCGTGTATTGGGGAAAAGATATAAAACTATTATTTTTTCTTCTGTTCCTTTGATAATATATTGTGATAGTGTTTCGGATATGGAGATTGTTAACGGTTGTATAGAAAGAGGGGCGTCGGAAGTGATTGCGCCACCTCTTTCTGAAACAATAGTTTTTAAGAGAATTGAAAATGCCATACGGCTAAAAGAATCCAGGACATTCTATGAAATTGAGAAGATGCTCAAAGAACTTCCGTCTAACATTTATCTTAAGGATAACAAGGGAAGATATATATTCGCTACACATTACTGGCATCATTTAGATAATGGAGGCGATCCTGATTGGACTATCCGAGGCAAGACTGATTTCGAGATTCGTAAGGATAAAGAAAATGCTATTAAAGCAATGGAAAGTGATCGGGAAATAATCAGTACCGGAGTTGGTAAAAATTACATAATTGAGGTTAATGAAGATGATATCAGAGAGTATCTTCAGATAATTAAAGAACCGGTACGTGATGAAAAAGGTAAAGTTATAGGTATAATTGCGCTTATCAATGATGTTACTGAACGTGAAATGCTTTGTATGAAATTAGAGGAAAGCGCTCATATCGATGAACTTACCGGTGTGCGTAATAAGAATTGCTATACAGTTGAAGTTGAAAGATTAAATAAAGAGATTGATGATAATAAAGCCAATTTTGGTATCGTGATGATTGACCTTAATAATCTCAAGATTATAAATGATACATATGGACATGAACTTGGAAATGTCGCAATTGTTAAGCTTTGCAGGCATATATGCTTTATATTCAAAAATTTTCCGGTATTTAGAATTGGTGGAGATGAATTTGTGGTATTACTTGAAGGAAAAGGTCTGGATAATGTCGGAAAACTACTTGATAGATTTAGGCGCTCAATGGTGAATTTTGAGAATGACATGAAAGTTAAACCGTGGGAAAGAGTTACTGCTGCAATAGGAATGGCCATATATGATAAGTGTAGGGATAATAGCGTGACGGATGTGTTTAACCGCGCTGATATGGATATGTATGAATGCAAACGTAGGATGCATGGAGAGAGTAATTAAAAATGATTAAGAGAATTTTAATTATTGTGTCAATATTTGTCGTATCATTGGCAATACAGATATTGCTGCTTTTTTCTTCAGCGTTAATATCTAATTCAACTATAGTTAATAATTATAAAGAATCTGCAGATTTTCTATGTGAAAGGCAGGTTTTTTTTGAATTAAATGAAGGAATCAATGCCAGTAAGATTGACAGATATGCGGATTCCATATTGCTTAATATTGCATGGAATCTGGATAAGGACATAGAATCGATATTGCTGGATTCATATTATTATACTGACTATCAGAATGAAAATGATAACCTGCATGATACTGTCTATAATGGCAAGGAGGCTAATACGCAATATATGCGTTATTGGCATGGTTCGATAATCTTTGTTAGAGCTATGCATCTGATGTTTGATTTGAAGCAGATTTACATTATTAATGCGATATTGTTAATAATATTGACTGTAATCTTGTTTGTCAGCCTGATTAGAAATGATATGAAGATTGAAACTGTATCGTTAGCGACTGGTCTTATATGTGTTGGTGTCTGGTATGTTCCATTGTCTTTAGAGTATACGTGGACGTTTATTGTCATGATGATAACAACGATTATAGTTGTTCATTTACATGAAAATGATTTTTTATTGATGATTGAGTTCCTGCTCGCGGGAATGATAACGAATTATCTTGATTTTCTGACAACAGAAACTATCACATTACTTGTCCCGCTTCTTATTGTTATCAGTACAAGTTTCAAAAATATTTCTAAAAAATCATCCGGTTATGATAAGAAAGCCGATTATAAATGGATATTTGCATTATCCGTTTCATGGGCAATTGGTTATATAGGAAATTGGATAATGAAATGGGTTATAACAGCAGTAGTGACAGGAGAAAATGTTATACCGTTAATATCAGGTCATATTGAGGAAAGACTTAATGGTGAAATAAACAATATGAATATTGTGCAATATATGATACAGGCTGTAGGTAGAAACATAAGCTGTCTGTTTCCGTTAGGTTATGGAACGATTGGTTTTATCTGCGCTATAGTTCTTATTCTGGGATATTTATATGTATGCTATGTTTACCATGGAAGTAACATTTCATCGCATAGCATTATAATATATTTGCTTATAGCACTGGTTCCGATTGTGCGTTATATGATTCTGCATAATCATGCATATCTGCATTGTTTTTTCACTTACAGGGCTTTGTTGCCGACAATTATGGCTCTATGCTTTATTGCGGCTGAGATAATAGATGGGAGGTATATTGGTAATGCAATTTTACACCGAAGAAAATCTTGATATCTCGATAGTGATGCCATGTTTAAATGAGGTTAACACAGTAGCGATATGTGTCGAAGAGGCTTTGAAATATATTGAAAAAAACGGACTTAAGGGGGAGGTTGTTGTTGCAGACAATGGCTCTACCGACGGTTCGGGTAATATCGCCAAGCAGAGTGGTGCTGAAGTAGTTCATGTGTCAGAGATAGGGTATGGAAATGCAATACGCAAGGGAATTGCTTACGCATGTGGAAGAGTTATTATCATCGGAGATTGTGATACAACATATGATTTTTCTAAACTTGAAGATTTCTATGAGTCGCTGTCTTCCGGAAAATATGATGTAATGATAGGTGATAGATTTGCAGGTGGTATTGATAAGGGAGCTATGCCGTTATCACACAAGTACGGAGTAAGATTTCTTTCTATGTGCGGAAGGCGGAGATTTAATACAGATGTAAGGGATTTCCATTGTGGTTTGAGAGGAATTACTAGAATCGCTGCCAAGAAGCTTGAGTTTTCGTGCGAAGGTATGGAATTTGCGACTGAGATTATAGCGTGTGCTGCTAAGAATGAACTTGCAATTGGACAGACACCCGTGAAATTGCGTAAATGCGTATACGAAAGAAAATCAAAGCTAAAAACTATACGAGATGGAATGAGACATCTATTGTACATTATTCATAATGGTGATTGTGAAAAGCAAACAAAGAAATCAAAATGAAAACATAAATGCTTTTATTTAAAATACAATGGTGCATAATTATATGATAATAAAATGTTACTGTATAACTAGCTTATAGGAGTAGGGAGGATTAAAGAGATGAAAACGAATGTGAGGGTTAGGAAGAAACGTTTTATAGCCATGCTGATGGCATTTGTAATGGTTTTGAGTCTGGTGCCCGGTATAAGAGCGGAGGCTTCAGTTAAATATGAGACAGAAGGCGAATCTAATAGAAATCTACTATTAAATAGTGTAGTGTTTCCAGGAGACACTTTTGATTTTGGAGGTGAAGAAAAGACTGTCAAATATATAAACGTCGATGGTACCGCCTCAAATGAAATACAGGTTAATAAAAATACGCATACTGTATTGGATTATTCTGACAGTAAACTTGGGTTTGCTACATATAATGATTTTAGATGTTGGTATGTAAATGATGTTAATGTTTCCGGTGGTGCAGCTATTGAGTTGACTCCGGTTTCAAAGAGTACTTATTATATTTATTATGTTTTACCGGAGGGTGGGGATTATAAAAATCCAGAAGATAATCCTGTTAAGTATATTTCCGGAACTGGTACTATCACAATAAAAAAGGCAACTTACCTTGAATCAGAAGAGAATTTTATTGGGTGGTTCAGAAATGCCGATTATACCGGTGATATAGTGAAAGAAATTTCTAAAGATGAAAATGCGGATATAACTTTATATGCGTTATTTAAGGGTGCTAATAGCAAAATAACATATTATGACGCAACTGATAATAAAGAAATTGGAAAAGATGGTAATACTGCATCTTTTGTTGATTCAAACAATAATCCTGCAACATATACAGAAGGTGAGGCTAACCTTGATATTAATGGTGGAAAGTTCGGTGATGCACAAAAGAAACACTATGCTTTTGATGGTTGGTATATTGATGAAAAATGTGAACAAAAAATTACAGGATTAACAAGAGCAAATGTCGGTGATATTTTAATTCGTGCTAAGTTTATACCAAATAGTTATAACATAAATTATAATGCGAATGGTGGTGAATTAAAGACAGGAGTAACTAATCCTGCTACATATACATTTGGTGATAGTGAAACTTTAAATGAATTAACTAAAACTGGATATGTTTTTGGTGGATGGTATAGTAATTCCGATTATACAGGAAATCCTGTTACAGAGATAACTATAGATAATATTGATTCTCTATTAAATACAACTGATAATACAATCAATATCTATGCAAAATTTACACCTAAAACTACAGAATTAACACTTGTTGATGATAAAACACCAACAGCAGATATAACTAGAAAATATACTTTGACTTATGATGGTTATATGCCACAAATTACTCTACCGGTTAAAGAAAATTATATTTTTGACGGGTACTATTTGGATGATGTTCAATTTGTTAAAGCGGATGGAGATTGTAATGAGATTAATGGGTTGATAGAATCTAAAAAATGGAAGTCTGAAAATTCATCGCTTAATCTTACTGCAAAATGGAAAGCTGATTCGTTTGAAATTGCATATGATCTTAACGGAGGCACTAATGATGCAAACAATCCGGCATCATATACATATGGTGAAGGTGTAGCATCATTTAAAGATGCAACAAAGACAGGGTATAATTTTACCGGATGGTATAGTATTCATGGCTCGGAAGAGACTAAGGTTGAATCTATTTCCGCTACTCAGTCCGGAAATGTTTCACTTAAAGCTCATTATACACCAAAGACTGCAACGTTAGTTCTTGAAGATAATGGAGGTACAGGTGGTGCAGCAGATCCTTCAGGACTTACATATGATAGTGTAATGCCGACGATCACAGTACCTACAAGAGATAGTTATACCTTTGACGGATATTATGTCGGAACAGTTCAGTATGTTGGAAAAGACGGTAGTTGGAATAATGTTGATGGAAAGATTGTAAATGGTAAATGGGCATCGGAAGATACATCACTTACCATTACGGCAAAATGGACTCCTGTTGATTATAAGATTACATACGAATTAAACGGAGGAACACTTGCAACAGCTAATCCTGAAGGATACACTTACGGAACAGGTATAGCTGCTGAAGCTATTAATGCTCCGACTAAGAAAGGTTACACATTTGACGGCTGGTTTGATGCAGCAGAAGGTGGTAACAAGGTTACATCAATTTCAACAACCGATTCCGGTGATAAGAAATTATATGCACAGTGGACTATCAATCAGTATAAGATGACTTTTGTTGATGAAAACGGAACCACTGTTTTAAAAGAGGCAGCATCATATGACTACGGTACTAAGGCAGCAGATATTGTTAAACCTGATGATCCTACAAAGGCGAAAACGGCTGAATATACATATACATTTACCGGCTGGACTCCTGAGATTGCAGATGTTAGTGATTCTGATGTGACTTATAAGGCAGTTTATACAGCAACTAAGAATAAATATACTATCACTTGGGTAGACGGAGATGGAAACACAATTAAGACCGATAGTATAGAATATGGTGAAACACCTGTATTTAACGGTGACTCACCTGCCAAGACTGCAACTGTTTCAAATACTTACAAATTCAATAATAACTGGATGCCTGCAATTGCTAAGGTTACAGGTGATGCGACATATACTGCACAGTTTGATGAAAGTGTTAAACAGTATGAAGTGACATTTGACGGCAATGGTGCAACAGGACTTGACGGAAAAGAAGGACTTGCTATGGCGGGTCAGTTATGTGATTACAATATCGAGACTGTACTTAATGCAAATGAATATGTTAAGAAAGGTTATGCGTTTACAGGTTGGAATTCACAGGCAGATGGTCAGGGTGATAGCTATACAGATAAAGATACAATCAAACTAACTGATGACTATACTTTATATGCACAGTGGAAACTTGTTGATTATTCTATTACATATGTAACTAAGATGGGTGAGTATTTTGATGGTACTTATCCGGAAACCAATCCTAAAAGCTATACATATGGTACAGCGATAGGAGTTGGTGCTGATGCAACTACAACTTCAAAGATTGAAGGTGTAACTCCTCAAAGCGACAATTACACATTTGACGCATGGTACGCTGATCCATCATTTAACGGCGAAAAGTTTGCAGGCATAAATGCTGAAGATATCGGTGATGTAACTTTATATGCAAAATACATCCCTAAGAAATATGAGATTAAGTATATTATTGACGGGGATGTCAAGAAGATTACAGGTAATCCCGATACATATGACTATGGAACAGGTGTAGAAAAACTTGCCGATGTTGTCAAAGATGGTTATGATTTTGAAGGATGGTATACCGATCCTGCATTTACCAATAAGATTACAAGTATTAATCCTTCACAGTCCGGTGATATCAAGATATATGCCAAGGTTGTATTGAAACCGATGGAGAAGCTTGAGATTCCTACAAGTAAGACAGAAGGTGATATCAAAGGTTCTAAGTTTATGGATCTTCTTGCAGGTGTTGTTAAATGTACCAAGAATTCAATTCAATTAAAATGGAAAAAGGTTGAAGGTGCAGACGGATACTTAATATACGGTAATCAGTGTAATAATCATGGTCACAAATACAAGTATAAATACATTACTAAGGTTGGTCGTAATAAGACAAGCTGGACAGCTAAGAAATTAAAGAAGAACAAGTATTATAAATATTATATAGCTGCTTATCGTATGGTAGACGGAAAAAGAGAGATAATCACTATTTCAAAAACCGTACACGCAACTACACTCAGCAAGAAATATGGTATAGCTCAGAAAGTCAAGGTTAATAAGAGTACTGTTAATCTTGCTGCAGGTGGAACATTTAAGTTAAAAGCCAAAGAGGTAAATGTTTCCAGAAAGATTCAGGTTCACAGAGCAATTTGTTTCGAGTCTACTGATACAGATATTGCTACAGTTGACAAAAAGGGAAGAATTAAAGCGATAAGTTCTGGTGAATGTAAGATTTATATATTTGCTCAAAATGGTAAGTTTACAACCTGCAAGGTGATAGTTGAATAAAGCTATTAATGATTTTATATAAAGGGTATGGCTTGATGTCATACCCTTTTGTAATATCGTAAAGAGTCGTAATCTACTCTTTGTTCTATATGATGTTTTAATGAATATAATAGTAATGATAGTTGTATTCGTGAGGTTTATCAGCTTGGATGAAAGATATAATGAGATAAGAGAGTATCTGAGAAAACAACACAGTGCAAACAGGAATGATGTAAGATTGCGATATCATTCAAATGGATATATCTGTCATTATGAAGAAGATGAATATAATGATAATAAAGTTACCCAAAATAAATCCGGTTCTGATTTCTTATTTTTCTTTAAGATAATTTTGTTTCTTGTGGCGGTTTTGACTTTTTCGTGTTATATTTATGGAGGGCAAAATCTGCAATCAGGTTTTGATATGGCAGTATCAGAGGCTTATGAACAAATAGAGAAGCTTGAACGTGATAATGAAACTGTAAGGGAAACCATGGCAGGTGTCAGAAGTGTATGGCATAAGGTTAAGGATTTTGCCGGAGAATAATATTAGTTAAATAATACAGAGTGGAGAGTATATGAGTAGATTAGCACTTTCAGATGAAATTTTAATGGGCATAGAAAAGCCCGCAAGATACATTGGAAATGAAGTTAATATGGTAAAAAAGAATCCTGATGATGTTGATATCAGGTTTGCAATGTGTTTTCCTGACGTATATGAGATAGGAATGAGTCATCTTGGAATCCAGATATTATATGACACGTTTAACCGTCGTGATGACGTGTACTGTGAACGTGTCTATTCTCCGTGGCCGGATCTTGACAAGGTGATGAGGCAGAAGAACATTCCATTGTTTTCGTTAGAGACACAGTCTCCTGTTAAAGACTTTGATTTTTTGGGAATAACACTTCAGTATGAAATGTGTTACACGAATATTTTGCAGGTATTGGAGCTTTCACAGATTCCGATATATACAGCTGACCGTACAATGGAAGACCCTATTGTAATCGGCGGTGGACCTTGCAGCTATAATCCTGAACCGATTGCTGATTTCTTTGACGCTTTTTATATCGGTGAAGGTGAGACGAGATATAATGATGTTTTTGCCTGTTATAAGCGTATGAAAGCTGATGGCTGTTCTCGTGCAGAACTCTTGCATGAGCTCTCTAAGATCCCCGGAATTTATGTGCCGTCTATGTATGAATGTACCTACAACGAAGATGGTACTCTTGCATCTTTTGAACCTATTTATGATGATGTACCAAGAACAGTGACCAAAGAGGTAGTAATGGATTTTAACGATGTTCATTATCCGGAAAAACCTTTGGTACCATTTATACAGGTCACTCAGGACAGAGTAACTCTTGAAATTATGCGAGGATGTATAAGAGGTTGTCGATTCTGTCAGGCAGGAATGATATATCGACCTACAAGACAAAAAGATGTCAATCTTATTGAAGACTATGCACTTAAAATGATCAAATCAACCGGACATGAGGAGATATCATTAAGCTCATTAAGTTCGTCGGATTATGAATGTCTTAAGGAATTTACATATTTTCTGATTGAAGAGATGGGTAATCAGCATGTTAACATTTCGTTGCCATCACTTCGTATTGATGCTTTTTCACTTGATGTTATGAAGAAGGTACAGGATATCAAGAAAAGTTCGCTTACCTTCGCACCTGAGGCGGGAACGCAGAGGCTTCGTGATGTTATTAACAAAGGACTTACGGAAGAGGTTATATTAAATGGTGCAATGCAGGCATTTCATGGAGGCTGGAACAAGGTTAAGTTCTATTTCATGTTAGGTCTTCCGACTGAGACGATGGAGGATGCTGAGGGTATACCTGCACTTTGTGAAAGGGTTGCCCAGGCGTATTACGACATACCGAAGGAACAGCGCAATGGAAAGATTTCAATTACAGCATCTTCGTCATTTTTTGTTCC
Organism: uncultured Lachnospiraceae bacterium; assembly: GCA_902793335.1. GTDB lineage: Bacteria > Bacillota > Clostridia > Lachnospirales > Lachnospiraceae > CAG-590. The sequence goes on along the minus strand of CADBCZ010000026.1, from coordinate 7,027 downwards.
GAAGCCATTTACACCATTCCAGTGGGCTGCGATGCTTGATCCGGAAACTTACATAGAGAGAGCACATCATGTAAAGGATACCTTCAGACAACAATTGAATGCCAGATCACTTAGATATACATATCATGAATCATATGTTTCTGTTTTGGAAGGTGTTTTTGCAAGAGGCGACAGAAAGCTTTCTAAGGTTATATACGATGCTTACAAGAGCGGATGTATATTCGATGCATGGACAGATTTCTTTGACAATGATAAATGGATGGCTGCATTTGAAAAGAATGGAATTATCAAAGAATTCTATACGACAAGGGAGCGAGGCGAGGACGAGCTGTTCCCGTGGGATTTCATTGATATCGGTGTGACCAAGAAGTTCCTTCTTTCAGAGTGGAACAAGGCACGTAAAGAGGTGGTAACTCCTAATTGTCGCGAAAAATGTTCGGGCTGTGGTGCAGCTAAGTTTGGTGGTGGCGTATGTTTTGAAAGACAGAAGAACGGATAATAATAAATTTAAACGTAGATAAATTTCTAAGGAGAATAGAACTTTGAGCGAAGAAACTTACAAGATTCGAATTAAATATGTTAAATCGGGTGTCCTTAAGTATATCGGACATCTTGATCTTATGCGCTTTTTTCAAAAAGCCTTCAAAAGAGCAGGGGTTGATGTTGCTTATTCACAAGGTTTTTCACCACATCAGTTGATGTCGTTTGCGGCACCTCTTGCCCTTGGAGTTACAAGTGAGGGTGAATATTTTGATGCTGAATTTAACAGTCTTGAATCATCAGAAGAATTGGTGAGAAGATTAAATGAGCAGATGGTAGATGGTGTGTATGTTAAAGATGTAATCTTACTTCCGGAAAAAGCAAAAAAGGCTATGTCTATTGTTGCTGCATCTGATTATCTGATTTCATTTAATAATGAGGATATTAAGGATGCTGTTTTGGAGAAAGTTCCTTATCTACTTAAAAAAGAAACTATTGAAGTATTCAGGAAAACAAAGAAAAACGAAAAGGTTGAAGATATCAAAAAAGGAATATATAAGCTGGAATTAAATGGTGACAAAATATATATGTTTCTTGCAACAGGAAGTGAATATAATTTGAAACCGGAATCTGTAATAGAAGCCCTTTGTAAAGAAGCTGATGTCACATATAACAGATTTGATTATCAGATTCATCGTGTGGAAACCTACTATAAAAATGCTAACGATAAACTTGTTTCACTGTTAGAAACAGGAACAAAAATACAATAATTGTATATGTAATAAAAATATTAAGAATATATTATGAAATTGTTTCAATTCGCACTTGAAATCAACATTTAAAAGTAATAAAATATACATTGGCTAAAATTTGGTTTGCGATAGCGGACCTGTCAATAAATAATAAATGGAGGGCTAGAAATGAGCAGTAAAACATTGTTGTCAGCAAGTGATAGAATAGCTTCGTTACTTGATGACTCAAGCTTTGTTGAAGTTGGTGCATATGTTACATCAAGAAGTACAGACTTCAACATGAACGATCAAGACGCGCCAAAAGATGGTGTAATCACCGGTTATGGTACGATTGAAGGAAGACTTGTCTTTGTGTACAGCCAGGATTCGAAAGTATTAGGTGGATCAGTAGGCGAGATGCATGCAAAGAAGATTTCCGGAATTTATGATATGGCACTTAAGATGGGTGCTCCGGTTATCGGTCTTATCGATTGTGCAGGACTTAGATTACAGGAGGCAACAGATTCGCTTAATGCTTTTGGTAATATTTTTGCGAAGCAGGCGGTTGCTTCAGGTGTGATACCACAGATTACAGGAGTTTTTGGTGTATGTGGTGGCGGTAGTGCATTTATTCCTGCATTATCGGATATTACATTTATGGTTAAGGACAATGCGAAGCTTTTTGTTAATAGCCCTAATGTTTTAGATGGCAATTATGCAGAGAAGCTTGATACAGCATCGGCTGATTATCAGGCTGGAAAGAGCGCAGTAGTTGATGAAGTTTTGGAAGATGAGGCTACACTTCTTGGAAGAATCCGTCAGGTTGTAGCAATGCTACCTTCTAATAATGAAGATGATTCTAACTATTCAGATCCTACAGATGATCTTAATCGTGAGATTCCTAATCTTGAGAGTCTTGAAGAAGATGCAAGAGCAGTACTTGCTAATATTGCAGATAATAATGTATTTGTTGAATTTAAGAAAGATTATGCAAAAGACATGGTTATCGGTCTTATCAAGCTCGGCGGAACAACAGTTGGATGTGTTGCTAACCAGGTTAGTGATGGAGGAGAGGTGTTATCAACAGCAGGTGCATATATCGCAGCTGAATTTGTTAATTTCCTTGATTCATTTAATATCCCTGTTTTGACACTTACTAATGTTAAGGGATTTAAGGCAACAGTTAATGAGGAAGCTACAATTGCCAAGGCATGCGCTAAGCTTACTTATGCATTTGCTAATGCAGATATTCCTAAGGTTAACCTTGTTATGGGTGATGGAATGGGAAGTGCTTATCTTGCAATGAATTCTAAGTCTATCGGTGCTGATATCGAATATGCATGGAAGACTGCAAGAATTGGAACTATGGAGCCTGAGGCTGCAGTTAAGATTATGTATGCGGACGATATTAAGGGTGACAAGTTTGATAACAGCAAGCTTTCACAGCTTACTAAAGAATACACAGAGAAGATGTCTAGTGCTATGGCAGCTGCAAAGCGTGGATATGTTGATGATATTATTGAGGGAGCAGCTACCAGAAAGAGACTTATTGCCGCATTTGAGATGTTATACACAAAGGCTGATTTCAGACCTTTGAAGAAGCATGGGGCAGTCTAAGGAAGGAGAATAATAACATATGAAAATGAAAAAATTCTTTTTATTGTTTTCTATGATTGCTGTCCTTGGTGCATTAACAGCTTGCAGTAGCGGAACACAGGAAGTTTCCTTTGAATATGAAGATTCTGATATAGTATATTCAACTGTATATCAGGCTTATCAGATTGATAATATTGATGATGCATATCGTGCTTATCTTGAGGATCAGAAGGAAGACAATCCTATGGCAGAAACTCTTCTTACAGGTGTTGCCAATTTTGACAACGCAAAAAAGGATTGTGGAGATTTTGTAGGCTATGTAATGCGTGATGGCAGTACCAAATCATTTGATTTTGCAAGTTTATCTGCCGCATTATCAAATGCCAAGACTCAGGAAGAGTATGATGCTGCACAGAGTGAATTAGACAACTTTGTCAAACAAGTTAAATATGTAATTGAAGAAGACAATAATGGTAATGTAATTGTTAATATAAAGGCTGCATATGAGAAACGCAATGCGGATTACAGCTTTGTATATGAGGAGAATCCGGAAGCAGCATATTCTTATGCATTATCCGGTCAGAATGCATCAACATACAAGGTAAAAGAAATTACAGTTACCCCTGATTATTCAACAAAAGAGATTATGGGTAAGGCAGGAGCTAATACCTTGATGGGAATGGGTACTGTATTTGCTGTGTTGATATTCATCTCAATTATTATTGGCCAGTTTGGTAAGATTAACAGTCTTGTGACTTCTCTTGCTAATGCAAAAGCTAATAAGGAATTAAAAGAGGAATCTACAGCACCGGTTGCTTCAACTCCAGCAGTTGTAAGTGCTCCGGCTAACGATAACTTGGTTGATGACGGTGAGCTTGTTGCAGTTATAACAGCTGCAGTGGTTGCTTGCAATGTTGCAAATGGCGGAAGCGATAATCTTATAGTTCGCTCTATAAGAAAAGCCAGAAGATAATATTAAATTTAGGAGGAAATTATAACATGAAGAATTATAGAATTACAGTTAATGGAACAGCTTATGATGTAGCAGTTGAAGAATTAGGTGCAGGCGCAGTAGCAGCAGCTCCGGTAGCGGCAGCACCTGTAGCAGCACCTGTTGCAGCACCTAAAGCAGCACCTGCAGCATCTGGTGCAGCAGGTTCAGTTAAGGTTGCAGCACCTATGCCTGGTAAGATTCTTGCTATCAAGGCTAACAATGGACAGGCTGTTAAGAAGGGTGAAGTTATCATGATTCTTGAAGCTATGAAGATGGAGAACGAAATCACTGCTCCTGAAGATGGAACAGTTGCTTCAATTAACGTTGGTGTTGGTGATAGCGTAGAATCCGGTGATACACTTGCTACTTTGAACTAATTGCAAAGGGCATAATATAACAGGAGGAAGTTTCAATGGATTATATATTGAATACATTGCAGAACTTAGCCGGACAGACAGCATTTGCCAATCTTTACTGGGGTAACTTTGTTATGATAGCAGTTGCATGTTTCTTCTTAGTTCTTGCAATAAAATTTGGCTTTGAGCCATTATTATTAGTCCCAATCTCTTTTGGTATGCTCCTTGCAAATATGTTCCCGGGCATTATCGCAGAGGGTGGACTGTTCCATTTCTTCTACATGTTAGATGAGTGGAGTATTTTACCGTCACTTATTTTCCTTGGTGTCGGTGCGATGACAGACTTTGGACCGTTGATTGCCAATCCGAAGAGTTTCTTACTTGGTGCGGCAGCACAGTTTGGTATCTATTCTGCATATTTCTTTGCTATCCTTATGGGATTCGGTGATAAGGCAGCAGCAGCGATCTCTATTATCGGTGGTGCTGACGGACCTACATCTATCTTCCTTGCAGGTAAGCTTGGAATGGGTGGAACATTGATGGGTCCTATTGCAGTGGCAGCTTACTCTTATATGGCTTTGGTGCCTGTAATTCAGCCACCTGTAATGAAGCTTCTTACAACAGAAAAGGAAAGAAAGATTAAGATGGAGCAGTTAAGACCTGTTTCTAAGCTTGAGAGAATTCTTTTCCCTGTTGTTGTTACAATCGTCGTTGTATTGATTCTTCCGACAACAGCACCACTTGTTGGTATGCTTATGTTAGGTAACTTATTTAGAGAATCAGGCGTTGTTAAACAGCTTACAGAGACAGCATCAAATGCTTTGATGTATATCGTAGTTATCTTGCTTGGTACTTCGGTAGGAGCTACAACAACTGCACAGTCATTCCTTAATGTATCTACGCTTAAGATCGTTGTACTTGGTCTCGTGGCATTTATCATCGGTACAGCAGCAGGTGTATTGTTTGGAAAGGTTATGTGTGTAGCAACTCATGGTAAAGTTAATCCGCTTATCGGTTCTGCAGGAGTTTCTGCCGTTCCTATGGCAGCTCGTGTTTCGCAGAAGGTTGGTTCTGAAGCGGATCCTACTAACTTCCTGTTGATGCATGCTATGGGACCTAACGTTGCCGGAGTTATCGGTACTGCCGTTGCAGCAGGTACATTTATGGCTATATTTGGAGTATTCTGATAATACACAGCATGTGAACGGATTGTTGTAATTTGGTCAGAATAATAGAATAATAAAGTTAATTAAGATATTAAATGGAGGAAAATAAAATGGGCAAGAAAGATAAAGATCAGACTTCACCGAAGGTTGTAGCTAAACCGGTTGGAATTACTGAGACAGTCCTTCGTGATGCACATCAGTCTTTGATTGCAACAAGAATGACAACCGAGCAGATGCTTCCAATCATTGATAAGATGGACAAGGTTGGTTATCATTCAGTTGAGTGCTGGGGCGGTGCTACATTTGATGCATGCCTTAGATTCCTTAAGGAAGATCCTTGGGAGAGACTTAGAAAGTTAAAAGACGGTTTCAAGAATACAAAGTTACAGATGTTATTCAGAGGACAGAATATTTTGGGTTACAGCCCATATGCTGATGATGTTGTAGAGTACTTTGTGCAGAAATCAATTGCAAACGGTATTGATATCATTCGTATATTTGACTGTTTAAATGATATTCGTAACTTAGAGACAGCTGTAAAGGCTGCTAATAAAGAAAAAGGTCATGCACAGGTTGCACTTTCTTATACATTGGGTGATGCTTACACAATGGATTACTGGAAAGATATGGCTAAGAAGATTGAGGATATGGGTGCAGATTCAATCTGTATCAAGGATATGGCAGGACTTTTGGTTCCTACTAAGGCAACAGAGCTTGTTCAGACTCTTAAATCAGGTACAGATCTTCCTATCCAGCTTCATACACATTATACCTCAGGTGTTGCTTCAATGACATATTTGAAGGCTGTTGAGGCAGGATGTGATGTTATCGATACAGCTATGTCACCACTTGCACTTGGTACTTCTCAGCCTGCTACAGAGGTTATGGCTAAGACATTTGAGGGTACACCTTTTGATCCTGGATTTGATCAGAAATTACTTGCAGAAATCGCAGATCATTTCCGTCCACTTCGTGAGGAGTGGTTAGAGTCAGGACTTCTCAGTCCTAAGGTAATGGGTGTTAATATCAAGACACTTCTTTACCAGGTACCCGGTGGTATGCTTTCAAACCTTGTTTCACAGCTTAAGGAAATGAAGCAGGAAGATAAGTTTGATGAGGTTCTTGAGGAAGTGCCACGTGTACGTAAGGACTTCGGTGAACCACCTCTTGTTACTCCTTCATCACAGATCGTTGGTACTCAGGCAGTGCTTAACGTAGTTCTCGGTGAGAGATATAAGCAGATGACTAAGGAAGCTAGAGACTTGCTTGTTGGTAAGTATGGTCAGACTGTTAAACCTATGAACCCTGAGGTTCAGAAGAAAGCTCTTGATGCTTTGGGAATGAAGAAGCCTATTACACATCGTCCGGCTGATGACATTGAACCACAGCTTGATAAGCTTGAGAGTGAAGTTGCTCAGTACAAGCAGCAGGATGAGGATGTGCTTTCATATGCATTATTCCCACAGGTTGCTACAGACTTCTTCAAGTATCGTGAAGCTCAGCAGACTAAGGTTGACGCAGGCGTAGCAGATACAGAGAACGGAGTATATCCGGTTTAATTCTATGTAAATATTGACACCGATATCGTATGATATCGGTGTTTTTTTGTATCAGCAAAAAAATAAACCACCTGCTATGCAGGTGTGTTCCCAAATAGCTTTAGCTTCAAGCAAAAACCTCCTGTGTTATAATTAGTGCTGGTTC
>CADBCZ010000025.1 GCA_902793335.1 uncultured Lachnospiraceae bacterium | reverse complement strand
CAGGAAAAATCGAAATTGATGCAAACGAAAGGGCAGTTATCGAAGAGTTCAAGGCTGCTTTTTCGTTTGCACCACCTTCGATTCTTTCCTTAACGATTTATCGAGCTGTTTGAATGACGGACGCACAATTATGAATTGATTATAAGTTGTGGTCGAAACTTTTACAGATATTGATATTGTGTATTGCTCCAGTGACAGTCATAATTGTGCTGTTTATCAATAATAATTTTACAAAACAGCTCATGCCGTAGGGCAGGGTGGCTGGCATAAAAGCTAGCGTGAGTTACATATCGTAGCAATCAGCAAATTTTATGATCAACGCCCGTCCAACTAAGGACTAGCGAAACTCGATATAGTATATCTCACATAGCAGTTTGTCTAAAAAAAGATAATTAAATCAGACAAACTGCTATGCATAAGAAAATTAGAAGAGTTTCGCGTACAAACCCCAATTTATAAAATATATATTTACCAACACATAAAAAACGGATACCCCTAACTTTTTATGTTCAGGTTATCCGCCATTTCCAATTATAAAATTCCGTACTGTTCTTCGTATGCTTTAACTTTTTTTAATAATTCATCATTGTCTTTCTGTAAAGAATTGTTGTTTTTTTGTAACTCACCAAGCTTTTGTTGTGATTCATCAAGCTTTTGTTGTGATTCACCAAGCTTTAGCTGTGATTCATCCAATTTTTGCTGTGTTTCTTCAAGTTTTTGCTGTGCTTCTTCGTACTTTTCACATATTATATCAACATCTGTCATAAATGAATGATCCATCATACCTTTTAGCACCTCCAGTCCATCAGCTTCCATATGCTCACACAGATAATCTCTAAGCATAAGCGTATATCTCTTAAGTCTCGATGCATCCGTATCTGTGATGTTGCCTAAGTCTAAGTTCTTGTTAATGCTACCTATGATATCACATTCAATAAAGTTTTTCAATTCTTCAGGGGTTTTCGTCATTACCTTCTTCTTTTTGTCAACCCAGTATCGAAGCTTCATCAACTGGAACGGAATCAATATGATCATATTCCGTTTTACCATTTCTTCAGCAGATAATTCCGGGATCTTTATTACCGGAACAACATACTCATAACCGCCATCCGATGCTTTGAAATTGATCTTCATAACATACTCATCAGGAACATCATTTTCATAGTACAGATAAATGATAACAGGTTCCGGAAAATTTAATATGATACTGTTTTTCTCTTTATCAGCTGTTCTTTTGGCATGCTCAAATCCATATTGAAATACTCGAAAGATTATTTCATTATCATCATACGCCTGTGCTTCCATATGATAAGATTGTCCTCCGTTAACTGTTACAATACAGTCTGCCAGAATGGTGGTCATTGTATTATCCTTGACAAACTCTGTCCAGTTGTATGTAAGCTTGCTGTCGTCAGGATAATCAGTACCAAACATCCCGTTTAACATTCTGACGACAGATTTTGCAGACAAAGTAATACATTTTTTAAATATCTTGTCAAATATCTGCTTGATGTCTCCTCCATCAACCACAGGCAATATTTCTTTCGTTTGGTCAATAAAACCATTTCTTTTATCAACGCTTTGAACAACGTTTTTATCTTTATTAACCTCCATATATTTGTCCTCTTTATTACAGATTTCAAAAGCACTTCTGATGCCAATATTCTATGTGACAAAATTATAAAAAGCAATGGATAAACAATATAAAATTATATAAAAACTATTTTTATTATAACAATTTATTCATAAATATATATTTTTTATATAAATGTGTAAAAAATTGTGTTGTTCTAATTATCAATATCATGTATAAGAGTTTCGTACTCAAACCTTAATTTGGCGAGCCACAACCGCGAACGGTTATATTTCACCGCGAACGGTCATTTTAACCCAACGAATGGTCATCTAACCCAACGAACGGTCATCTAACCCAACGAACGGTCATTTTAACCCAACAATCGGGTGTATTATCAATAAAAAGCCCCATCCAAATTTTGAATGGGGCTTGCAAAAGAGAATGTCTGCACAGCTATAACAAGATAATAGATTGGATTGCTTTTTCTTATTAATAACATTAAGGATTCTACGAATTCTTTGCAAACATTTCTTTATTGCCTAATTACTACCTACTCTTGAATAATTAGTAATAATAACGACTATATTCTTCTTGAGTTATCTCTTTCTTATCCTCTGTTACATTAACTGAGGATTGAGTAGCAGCATTAGATATACTAACATCTGCAGTGTATTTTTTAGTAACCTTATAATACTTATAAGTCACAGTACCATTTTGATCAGTAGTACTCTCGCTTAATCGATTTGTTCTTTCACACTCTAATTTGTATGTGCCAGGCTTCAAGTAAACAGTTTTACCACGACCTACTGTCTGATGATCAACCATCCATGTGCAACCTGATATGGCGTTTTTAATATCATCATCACCTGAAACAAGGGTTGCCTGATATAAGTTAAGGGAGATATCAAATCCCGATTTTGTTTCAGTAAGCGACTGACTATATAAATAGTTAGTTGCCTTTGCGTTATCTGAATCATTTCCTGAAAATGTATTTTGATCTCCATCATCATCATAATAATTATAACTATCACCATAGCTAGCTTCAATATCATAATTGCCCGGAGATAAAACAGCCGAATATGCACCAACATGTTTTTCGTCACTATCCGATGAATCTGTAAAATATGGTGTGTATTTGTCAGCACGATTCTTATTAATAAATTCAACCTTTGCATTAGGAATCGGATTACCTACTGCATCCTTAACTATTCCAGCTATAGTTACACCCTGGACTACATGAATAGTTTTGGTATATTCACATGACTTAATTGTGCTTTCAGGATATTTCTCAGGATTACTTATATAATTATCAACATCTGTTCTATTGTACGCCTTAATCTTAATTGTATAATCTTTTGGCGCTTTAATACATCCATAAATATACGAAGCATCATAATATGGTTTACCACCTAATGTACGTTTAACATAATTACCCTTTTCATCTTTATTATTATAATCATATACAGCATCAGATGAATTAAATCCTACACCTGTTCCACCATCATCTAATATTTGATAATAACACGATGTACTAGATGCACTATAATAATATGTAGATTTCTTTCCACCATATACACCATCAACAGACACAGAAATATTATTACTATCGGTAGTTGCTGCAAGAGCATAATAGTCAGGAAGTGCCCCTACCATAACATCATCTGAATATACTGCAAATTTAATTGTTTTGGTAAGAGTATTTCCCAGTTCATCTTTAGCAGTCATTGTAGCATTAGTTACACCAACTGCTGTAGGAACACCTTTAACTTTAACAACACCATTCTTATCTTCATATGATAATCCTACAGGTAAACCTGTTAATTCATACGACGAATATCCCAACTCTTCTTCAAATCTAAATGTTGCTGTTGAATATTCATTCTGCTTCCAGTATGACACGTCATCACCTGTAAATGTCACGATAGGATCAAGATACTGTACCTCTATAGTCTTAGCAGAACCAGTAAGAGAAGGAACAGAAACCTGAACAAAATCACCCACACTCATACGGCTCTGTGAATTAACAACAAGACTGTAATTAATATTATCTGTTGTTGTTAACGTATCGATAGTTAATTTCTTATTGAATGTTCCGGTAGAAAATGCTCTTACCTTGACCTCAACCTTAGAAGCATCCAAAGCACAAGGATTATCAAGTGCGAATGTCAATGCCTGAGCATTCTGTACTTCCATAGCTTTCAAATTAACCGGTTGCAATACGGTAACTGCATATGTCGCTTTCTTGCCGGAACCATCAATTGCCTGTGCAGTTATAACAGCCGAACCAGGCGCTACAGCAGTTACAACACCCTTATCATTTACTTTTGCAACTGCCTCAGCAGATGAACTCCATGCAAGTGTCTTATCGGCACCGCTTTTAGCTTTGACTGTTGCTTTTAAAGTGACTGCTTCACCGACGTTAATTGTTCCGGCAGTCTGATCTAAAGCAATTCCGGTTACTGCACCCTTTTTGACCTGAACACTGATAGTTGCTTTTTTCTTCTTATTCTTCTTAGAGGTTACTGTAATCTTAGTGTTACCTGCTTTCTTACCCTTTACAACACCCTTGTTACTTACAGTAGCAATTTTTTTATTTGCACTTTTATATGTAACCTTCTTATTTGCTGCCTTATCCGGTTTAACCGACACTACAGTCTTAAGCTTAACAGATTTCCCCTTTGCTACAACAACTTTTTTCATGCTTCCTGATTCAGCACTTGTGACCGAAACCTTCGACACCTTAACGGCAGCCTCAACAGGAACAGCCGGAAGCAATGCAATCATCATTGCCAAAGATAACGTTATGGATAATAATCTCTTATTCTTCATATACTCCTCCCTAATTTGAATATGTTTAATGTTTACAAAGAAGCAGGGTATATTTTCAAATCTGATATAACAGAATTTCGTATCCCTATTATGTACTTCTTATATACGTTTTAATTATACGTCTTTGCATATTAAATTGCAACGCCTTTTTTTATAAAATTAACGCAATTGTAATCATCGGATTATCTATATCTTAATAATTCAAATAATTCTGCACATAGTTATTTATATGCAACTAAATTATAAGGAGCTTTGATATGAATGTTTTGAATAAAATCACTACTATGAGAAAAGAACGTCATTGGACAGAATATCAGCTTGCTGAGCAATCAGGTCTTACTCAGTCAACTATTTCTTCGTGGTATCGTAAAAATACACTCCCTTCAATACCCTCTTTACAAAAAATATGTGATGCTTTCGAAATTACATTATCTCAATTTTTTGCGGAGGACTGTGAAAATGCTGTCTTACTTAATGAAAAGCAATTTGAGCTGTTAAACGCAATCAGCAGACTTTCTTCAACTCAACAATCCTCTTTATTGGATTTTCTGAATAAACTGTAATAACAAAGGAAAAGAATTAGTGTATCCTTTACTAACCCCCCTTTTTCGTGTATAATATTATTATCTATAACTATCGGGTTACACAGGCAGTTTGTGACTCATATTATATAAATTATTCGATAATAATGTACATAAAGGGGGGCTTTTGACATGAACAAAATAAATGACAACAAGCTGGCAATATCAGTTGTTGCCACACTTACGGCAGGTATCGCCTTAATCTACGTATTGATAGCTTATCCGCGGTTAATTTTTGCTGTCTTCGGAACCAGTGTGATCTTTTTGATATGCGCATACATATTAACTCAGAATATAGTTGCTTTCATTAATATCAAGAACAAATCACTCAATGTCCAGATTAAAAGCGGAATGGACGATATATCCAGCCAGATTGAGGGAATGAGCAGTGCACAGGCACAGCTTGGTAAAGCAACTTATCTATACACACGTCAGACTGCAGAAAACGTTGCTACTCTTCGCGGTAACTACACAGACAGCCAGGAGGTTCTTCACAAGAATCTCTCCGTTCTTGCAAACGCCCAGAATAAATCCACAAAACTTCTCATCAAATACGACCAGAACAATACAACCAAGTTAATATCTACCTTGAAAGATATCAAGAATCATTTAAATGAAACCGTATCTCAAGGTTTTGAACAGATGCCACAGGCCAATAATGATGATGTGGTTGCCATGTTGCAATCAATTGTTGATTACTTAAAATCACAACCTGCTAACATGGATCAGTCATTGAGCATGCAGATTAATAATGTTGCTCACGAATTACAGAACATTTCAATGAGTATAGCCAAGGTTCAATCTGTACCTATGCAACCTGTAATGCCTATGCAGCAGATGAACATGCCGCCGGTTTATCAGGCAGCGCCGGCGCCGCAGACAACAGCAGGTGTTAATGATACGGTCGAGACACCTGTTACTGCTGAAATTTCTGAAACAGCAGCTACCCCGGCTGTTATGGAAACTCCTGAACCTGCTGATGCTCAGACTGAGGTTGAAACCCCTGAACCAGCGAATATTCAGGCTGAGGTTGAACCCCCTGAACCTGTGGATGCTCAGGCCGAGGTTGAAATTCCTGAACCTATGAATATTCAGGCCGAAGCTGAAATTCCTGAACCTGTAGATACTCAAGCCGAGACCGAAGCAGAAACCAACGAATTACCACCAGAAGATATTCCTGAAGAATTATCTACTGGCGATGTAGATGCTATGCCAAATGAAACAGCCGAGTTTACCCCTACATTTACTGTAGTCGGTAAATCAGACGAGGAGGTTAATGAAGATTCATCTGAACCCGAAGCAGAGCCTGAGCCTGCTCCGGCTCCTGAACCAGTCGAAGTCGCTCCTGTTTCAGACGATCCTAACAAGCAATTATCTCCTGATGAGATTGCTGCTTTATTTGCCGCCTCCGAGCCTGCTCCTAAAAAAGAAGAGCCCGCTCCGGCTCCTGAACCGGTTGAAGTTGCTCCTGTTTCAGATGATCCTAACAAGCAGTTATCCGCTGATGAGATTGCAGCTTTGTTCGCCGCTGCCGAGCCTGCCCCTAAGAAAGAGGAGCCCGCTCCGGCTCCTGAACCGGTTGAAGTTGCTCCTGTTTCAGATGATCCTAACAAGCAGTTATCTGCTGATGAGATTGCAGCTTTATTTGCTGCTGCCGAGCCTGCCCCTAAGAAAGAGGAACCCGCTCCGGCTCCTGAACCGGTCGCAGTTACTCCCGTTTCAGATGATCCTAATAAACAGTTATCTGCAGACGAAATCGCGGCACTATTTGCATCTATTGGATAAAATCTTACTGCAAAGGATAAGTAACTACTTATGGCAAATCAGTCAATAATCTTATTATTTAACATGAATAAAGACCGGCAACGCTCAGTAGAGAGACTGTGCCGGTCTCTTTCAATAAAAACATCCTACGTAAAAACATCTTTATATTCACAAAGTTTAGGATATCTGGCAGGAATACAAGGCTTCCCACGCAATCCATCTGTATATAACGGAAATGAGTTAGAATCAGAAATGTTGGTATTTTCCGGAATGGATTCCGAATTGACAGATCGATTTCTTACGACTTTCAAGGAATCAAATCTTCCTCCAATTTTCCTTAAAGCAGTTGTAACACCAACTAACATATTCTGGACGCCTGTCCAATTATATCAGGAACTTATGAAAGAACACAAACGGTTCTTTTAAACCATCACTACAATTATTTATAATACATAACACAAAAAACTCCGAAACTGTATGTTAACCTTCACACAGTTCCGGAGTTTTTATTATTCATTCAGTTTTCTTTAGAATGTCAAATACTTATCTTACTTAGCTTTAACCTTCTTGATTGCTGAAGCCTTAGACTCAACTTCACCATTAGCCTCATTCTTCTTAACTGCTACAACCTTATAGAAATATGTCTTGCCCTTGGTTGCACCATTGTCTACAACCTTCAAAGTCTTTGCATTCTTGGTTACTCCTACAGAAGTATATTTACCTTTCTTCTTTGTAGAACGATATACCTTATAGTAATCTGCATTAGCAACTTTCTTCTTGATTGTAATAGTAACCTTGCCCTTAGCTGCCTTTACCTTTTTAACTGTTGGCTTATTAGGGGCTGCTACAGCAGAAAATGTAGCACTACCAACTGTTCTAACAGCTACTGTTTCACCGGTATAATCCTTATAATTCTTATAATCTACTGCTTCACCATAATCATAGCGATGTGCTTTTGGTCCCTGAACATCCTTCTTATATGCAACATATGTTTCATTCGTAGTTTTCCAATAATTTTCATCTTTCTTAGCATCTATATCTATGCCGGAACCACTTGTTTTATAATCATCAATTGTCTGTTCAGAGGCAAAATGCGCTACAACGAAGTATGTATAAGTTACTCCAGGCTTAAGAGATGATTCAGTAACATTTTCATCTTCTACAACAGGGTATATACTATATCTCCATACATCGTTACCGCTTTTATCTTTTTCTTTATAAGGGTTCGGTTTCCCATACCCTCTATTTACAGAACCTTTATAAATGTCACCCGCATAATCAATAATACCTGCTTTTGCATCATCATCGCTAAATCTAGATTTTGCATAAGAATAATTTTGATAATGATAACTTACTTTGTCATTAAGCTTATCAGATTTATCTAAATACTCGCTATCATCAAAAACACCTTTATTGAGATCTGTACTTTCACTAAACGCCTTTTTATCAGCCTTCTTCTTCGCAATACTATCGTCTACTGCCTTATTCCATCCAGCTACATCTACAGCAACCGGTTCAGACACATCTACATAGTTAACAACCTGTGAACCATAATTTGATTCATAACCACCAATATCTTTGTTATTAACTAAAGAACTTGTCTTCACACGATTTACTGTATAATATGACGCTCCCGAAACAGGTGTCCATGTAATCTTAATACCATTATCCGCCTTAACCGCTGTAACCTTTGATACAACACCTCTTTCGTATATTGTAGTAACTGGATATCTACTACCAAATTGAGATGTACCCTTATATGCCTTAATACTATACTCGGTCTTGTTTTCAACTTCCTTATTAGGATTAACTGTAGTTGCTGCAGCAAACTTATACGAGGTTGTACTCTTACCTAATTTGGTAACTTCTTTCCAATCCCCATTTGATTTTTTATAACGGATATCTCCATTATTCTGACATGCATATACTTTATCACCACTTATAGCATATATATACTTTTTGTTTGTTTGACGATATTCATCTTTGTATGTGCCATCAGCCTGTTTAATACTCTCCGGGGTCCAAGTTAGCTTATATAAACCTTTTTCATCCACACCATAGTCAAATAATTCCTTACCCGAATCGTCTTTTTTATAAGGTACATAAACTAGATTATATCTGTCAATTTCGCTTATCTTCTTGTATTCAGAATTATAATATATATATTCACCATTCGCATCGTAAGCATAAATCTTAGTTTCTGAATCATACTTGTAACGAGATGCAAGACTTAACCTCGAATAATAACTATTATACTTTATATACTCACCATTCGCATCTTTAACATATTCAGGTACATTTTTTATCACTTCACCTGTAGTATTTGTTGGATAAGCAATTCCCGTTGTCTTATCAACCATATAATAAAAGGTCTTACTCTCGCCTTCGCCCTGCTTATAGATATAAGTTGCAGTTGGGAGTGGACCATCCTTATCAGGATCTACATCACCATACACATATGGATATTTCGTACTTTCACCATATGGTTCAGGCTCATATGAATACTCTTTCTTCTCAACAATATATCCATCTGCATCATATACTTTCTCCCACCTGAGTGTGACGGAACCATCTCCTGCTACAGCTTCAGTAGTTCCTTTAATAGATCCAAACTTAATACTAACTTCCGCACTGTCACTAACATAACGTTGCTTGTCCTTCTTAACTTTCTTATTCTTAGAAAGAACAGCACGTACAGTGTACTTATAGTTTCTATTAGTTGTAACAGTTTTATCTGTGTATTTCTTCTTACTCTTCTTAACAGTTGCTATCAACTTTTCGGTAGAGTAACCATTTTCCTCACCGTCCTTGATTTCTGATGCATCCGAAGAAGTGTCAACACGATATATCTGATATTTGGTCGCTCCTGTCACTTTCTTCCATGTGAGCTCAACCTTATTCTTTTTGTTGACCTTTGCCTTAAGCTTCATACTACTTCCAGCAGTAGTAGCCTCAATTGTAGAGTACTTACCATAAGTAGTTGCATTAGTCAACTTATTGTAATAATAAGGACGAACCTTATAGAAATATGTCCTGTTAGAATCAAGACCTTTATCAAGATATGTATTTGCGGCTACAGACGCCACTTTGACATACTTCTTACCACTCTTACGATATATTTCATAACCGTCTGCCACATTATCATTTAACTTTAATTCCACTGTTGAAGAAGTAACAACTGTAGAAATGTTTGCTTCCATAGTAGCAGTGATGGTTACAGGCGAAATCTGAACATAATAATCCGCCTTAGATATGGCTTTTTGATTTGTATTATAATCATCTCTAACAGGTTCCTCTTTGTCAGTAGCAGTACTTTCATAATAAGCTTTATAAGCTTCATAATATGCCTTATCATCTAAGTCTTTCGCATTTCTCAAAGCCTGTTCATATTCCGGCTCTTTGAATATATAACCAACTACTTCTTTATCACCCGGTGTCATTCCTTCTGAGCTAATTGTAAACTCATATTTAACATCTGCACCAGGTTCTACATAACTTATAGATTTCGCAGAACCACTTACTACTTTTTTTCCTGTCTCATCCACAGTCATAGATCCTATAACAGGCTTTGTCCTGTCACCTTTTTCAAACACCAATACCTTCATCTCTGGATAAAACGTATACTCAGAACTTTCATAAGTCTCACTTTTAAATTCTTTAGCCGTATGGTCTTTATTATCGTCATAGGAATAATTAGTACCTGTAATCTTATACTTTGATTCAGCAAGCGCATCATTGTTATAAGTGAATGTCCATGAATTAACTTTTTGACCTTCAGTTTCGGTTTCCTTTAAAGCGATGCTACCTGCATTAATATCCCCTACCTGATTCACATCAGCAACCTTCACAATCTCAGCGTTTACAGTTCCGGCAGGAACTAAACTAGTTGCCATGACTGTTGCAAGAGCTATAGCAGTGACTCTTGTCTTGAGATTCTTTCTTTTCATATCTCTTTACCTCCTTAAATTATATAATTGAAAAAGCAATCCAATCTTAAGCGTATATATTTATAACACCTATGCAGTAAATTATACTATTTTTGTAACAATTTTCAACTTAAATTAATGCGGTTACCGCATAACAGTACAGTAACCGCATCAATATCATTTCTCTATATCAAAAACATGTCAATCATCATAACTTGAATAACCGGAAAGACCATCAAAATACTGGTTTCCACTATCAGCATCTACATTTTCAATCTCGAAACTGCGTGTGTTCAAACCTTCGTCACCATTAAAGAAGCCATTCTGAATGATCCATTGTTGTTTATCTGCTGATGAAGCTGCTTTCTTTGCCAACTTCTTACCCTTAACCTTAAACGTTACTCTCGATACACCATAAGAAGATTTACTTTCCCCTTCATCAAGGCTCTTATAAACAGCAACTGCCTTTGCAAGACGTGCTGTATTCTTTTTAAGTTCAACATCCTTACTACTTGATGAAGTACTTGTATATACCTTAGTAGTATATACCGGTGCTTCATAATCATCTACCATTGCTTCCTCAGTTTTTCCAGTAGTTTCATTATATTTTTTTCCTGGTATCTGACTGTAAACGATTTTTTCTTCACCTTCTACTATTGTATATGTATTTACTCGATTAGTCTTGCTTGTCTTACCTTTTGATGACTTTAAGTTCCCTTTCTTATCATATTTGAATGTTGTCGTATATGTAACTGTGTTAGCAGGATATGCCGAAGTCTTAGTTGTAGTAACAGATGTAACCGATCCATCATTATTTTTCTTAGGATTTGTTGTTGTTGTTGTCTTATTACCATTCTCTATGACAACACTCTTTGTTTCCTCTCTTGTTTCAACTTTCTCCTCATTGTTAATATATGATATTTCAGGGTATTTTCTATTAATAACTGTCTCATCTTTCACTTCAGGCTCATCTAATGTTACAACCTTTACTGCTTTTCCCTTCTTGTTGTATGTATATGTATCTGTTTTTCGGGATATCTCAGTAACTGTTTCGGTATAATCATATGCAGGGTCATCCTTCTGTTCTGATGTTCCTACATTATTTGTCACCTTACGGTTTCCTGTTGTTGTAGTTGTTTCGATAGTCTCAGCAACCGCCTTTTTTACTCTTTTCTTTTTATCATATGTATAGTTTGTTGTTATTTCTTTCTTAACTGTCTTTGTTGTTGTTGTTGTTGTTTTTGTTGTTATGTAAGCCAAACTATCCGCTGTACTTTTACTACTATCAAAACTCTGTTTTTCGATTACTTCGGTCTCAGTAATCGAACCATTCCCATTATCTGTATACGTATAATTTTTTGTTGTTGTAATCGGTACTTTCACATCATTTACACCAGTTCCGGTAACAACAGTATATTTCTTTTCCTTTGCCAGACTATCATTCACAGATTTTAAATCGTCATCACTGAGAACGTCCAGATTAAATTTTGTTGAATCAAGATAATAATCATCTCCTGTATAAATGCTTGCATTATCATTATCAGATTTTACATAAACATATATATAATCATTTACTTTATAATAAGATCTATCGGATTTAATATATTTTCCATTCGCATCCTCTTGAAAACGACGAGGTATATTATATGTTCTATTATTAGTGCTAGTATCTACATTATTTTCAGGAATCTTTACTCCATATGAAGTCTCCTTCGTCTGTATTACATTACCTTTCTTATCATAAGTATATTCCACCTTAGCGTTATCCTTATATGTTGTGGTAGTGGAAACCTTCTGATCTTTTATTCTAGGGCGTCTATCACCATATTTGTCGGTATAATATGATACATCCGTATAATTAGCATCATAGACAACAGATGATATACGATCCTTCTTATTATACGTATATTTTGTTGTCGCTGAAGATTTTGATTCTAAATTCTTGTTCTTGTATGAATTTGTAAATACTTCTTTAGTAAGGAGACCTTTTGCATTATATGCATACTTATATACTCCTCCATTATTATCCTCTTTCTGTGTTACTAAATAAACCGTCTTCTTACCTGCAGCCTGCACAGCAGTAGCCGGAGCAAATGTCGATGCTACCATAGATGCAGCAAGGGCAAATGCCATAAAATTCTTTGCACTTTTCCTCATGTTACGTCCTCCTTAAATTATATAATTGAAAAAGCAATCCAAACCTTCTCATAAACCTCACTATATCACAACGCATCTCAAAAAGCAACCGCACAGAGCCACTACTTTTGGCTAACATCAACAAAAAAACAGCCCATAATGCACATTTTTTGTGCATTATAGGCTGTAGTAATAAAACCTTAAGATTCTTAATAAATCATCCCTTATTTCACCGTTATCGTAACTGTAGCTTTCTTTCCGCTTCCATCAAGGGCGATTGCAGATATCTTAACTTTACCCTTTTTAACTCCTTTGACAACGCCTTTTTTTGTCACCGTCGCAATTGACTCTTTAGACGATTTCCAGTATATCTTGTTGCTTGAACTCTTAGAAGGAGTAGTCGCAGCTTTCAACTTAATAGTTTTACCTTTCTTTACAGTCTTTTTTGTGGCCTTAATCTTAACCTTACCAACAGACTTACTTACAACTTTGACACTGAATTCTTTGACGAGTCCACTCTTTGATGTAACTGTAATCCTGGCTGTTCCGGTCTTCTTAGCAGTTAATGTTGTGCCACTTACCGATACTACCTTCGGAGCAGATGAAATAAGTACAATACTTTCACTAAGAGCTTCCTCCGGGCTAAATGATGCCATTACAACCATTGACTTGTTAAGCGCTAACTGATACGTACCTGACAAATCCACATCTTTTACACCCTTTACCGTGCCGGATATTGCCATGTCTGTTGCTTTACCTGCTTGTTCTGTGTTTTTTTCTGTTGCTACAGGCTGTTCTGTAGTTTTAACATCCTTATTCTCTTTGTTTTCTTTATCATCGTCAGGAGTTTTTTCCTGATTTTTTTCACCGGTATATTTACTTACATCTACATTTTCACCCTTTTCATTCTTAGGGGTTACAGAAAACATATTAGCTTTTGCCACATCTCCGGCAGTGATATCAGCACCGTTTTCAATAGTTATATTAGCACCACTTATGGCACTATTCTTATTGCCATTTTCTCCATTTTTCACATTGACTAAGAGTACTGCCTTCGAACCTACAACAACAGTTCCTTCAGATTTGATTCCATTTTCAACAGACACTTTGCCATCTGTAATTGTAACGTTATCTTTGGCACAAATATTTCCGGAAACACTCACTATCCCCGACGATATCTCTACATCCTTCGCCTTCACATCGCCTTTGACAACTGTATTGCCACTAAGTTTAACGGGTACTTCGGCATCTACCTCTTTAACAGTCACATTGTCCAGTACAATGCCTTCATCACATGCATTTCCTTCCTGTTTAGTCGTTTTGAAAGTAACCGTAAGCTTATCATTTATACCCACTAATTTGTAATCTGTACCAAGAAGCAATGTCAACTCACCATCATTGAAAACTGCAGTAGGCGTTCTTTCCTCAGTCGTATATTCAACATAGAGATTCTTAAGATAATCATCATCTGTGTACTTTGCACCGCCCGGCAATTTGCTTATATCAATAACACAAGGCTTTTCAATTTCAACTGGTTCCTCATAGGCCTCCTCAACATAGTCGTTTCCAACTAATCTTGCAGATATTATCCTATAAGTAAATGATCCGGTGATGTTAACAAAGCGTATTCCCATATAACCCACAGGCAAATTGCCCGCAGAAGATATCGGTAATTCAAGAGCTTCTGTAGTCGTTTCACCAACAACAAGCCCATACGGTTCTTCGGCATCCTCCCAATTTGTATCATCTCCTCCAAACATACTATAAACTATTGTTTGAGGAGCTTCTGGTTCAATTTCGCCTTCAACTTCAGCCGGGGTATAGGATATCACTTCATATTTTACCAACAGCTTTGTAAGTCCCGCTGCCTCTAACTTCGCTGTTGTATTATAATCCTCCGGAACCACAAAACCTATATCAACCATGTTATCCATCATTTCCAGGTCATCAACAGTATATTCTGTATTGTACTCCATATTTTCAGGTCCGAGTTCAAGTTCAACAACATTCGGTGTAGACATTGCAGCCTCTGCCTTACCCTTAGGAATCAAACATATGCTTGCCACAAGACAAACCGTCATTATCCAGGCACAAATCTGCCTGATACTTCTATCTTTTTTCATGAGATAACCTCCCACCCATTCGTTTTATTCGAATATAACAATAATCTTAAGTATAGATTATATATTTTCTATAATAATACATTTACATAATTTCAACATAGCATAAAGACCTGTATAAAACAAGATATTTTTCTTGTAAGTATCATTTTTATTATATATAATAATCATTGCAATTAATTACTACAAGCGATGAACGAATCAACAAATCACCAGCAATATATATGTCGGAGGAATACCCAATGAAGGACAACAGTAGCGAGGAAGTCAGGAAAAAAATAAACGCCACAAGGTATCCCAATATAAGCAAGGCCAACAACACAAAAATAATAGTAATCGGCTCTCTGATTGCCATTCTTCTTATTTTTATCCTGTCAATTCTCTTTCCGCCGGATAACAATACAGAAAATGCCGGAGCATCGACCAACGAATCAACAACAGAAGCAACTACCGAAAAAGAGGTTGAAACCGGATGGCAGACAATAGACGGCAAAACAAAATATGTAAACGAAGATGGCTCAATTGCCAGATCCCAATGGATAGAATCACATTATGCTGATGCGTCCGGTGTCATGAGTACCTCGACGGTCACTCCCGACGGCACATATGTGGATTATAAAGGCGACATTGATTATTCCATGGGAATTACAGGCAGCAAAGAAGGATTATGGGAGCTTTATCATACTCTGGAAGATAAAATCAACGGATATTCAGGTACCTGGTCGGTATACGTCAAAGATATTTCACATCGGGAATATCTATCGATTAACAATATCCAGTATTTTTCCGCCAGTATGATAAAGCTTTTTTGTGCTGCGACAGCCTATGAATTGATAGAAAAAGGAACGCTTGAGGAAACCGAAAATATAGACAGCCTTATGTGGCAAATGATATCTGTGAGTGACAATGATGCATTTAACCTAATGGTAATGAATTGCGGTGAAACTTACAGTCATGTTGCGGGGAGGGAAGTAATTCAGGAATATATAGACAGAGAAGGTTATAAAGATACTACAATCGCAACAATTTTAGTTCCTACCAAATATAAAGCTCCATCATCTCCGGGAAGAAACTATACAACCGTAGAAGACTGCGGACTTATGATGGAAAAAATCTATAAAGGAAAATGCGTAAGCCCCAAAGCTTCTGAGGCTTTTCTTAATCTCCTGTTAAACCAGGAGCACGTAGATAAAATTCCTGCCGGTCTTCCCGAAGGGACTAAATGCGCCAACAAAACAGGCGACACCGATGAATTTCAACACGATGCCGCCATTGTCTATTCTCCCGGAGGAGACTATATAATCGCCGTTATGAGCAGCAATTGCGGAGCTGCCATAACCAATATCCAGGATATTTCAAAAACCGTATATGATTACTTTAACAAGTAATCAATCGGTAATATTATTTCACCGTAAGCTTAGTCTTCTTGACTGCCTTCTTAGCTCTTGACTTTGTAATAAGCTTCTTAACCTTAGTCTTATATTTCTTATTTCCTTTAAGTTTAATAGTAAGTTTCTTTGAATTAGTATCAAAAGCATTCTTTCCAATAGTCTTTAACTTCTTAGAATTTATAGTAATGGTTTTTATCTTCTTAGAATTGTAAAAAGCTTTCTTATCTATCTTTGTTATATCAGCATTAACAACAACAGTCTGAATTTTACTCTTATTAGCAAGAGCACTTGCCCCTATCTCCTTAACAGGATATGTTTTTCCAAGAATCTTGACAGATTTTTTGATAGTTACTTTCTTGGAATTCTTCACATTTGTGACAACAAGATATGCTGATTTTCCCTTGTAGACAACCTTATATCCAACTAATTCATTAGAAGAAGTCGGTGTAACATATCCATCTTCCAACACAGCCTTATCAACCGCTTCCTTTGGAATCTCAAGAACTACTGCATCTTCTCCCGTTGCTGAAGGATATGTAATATCTACATCTATCACGAGGCCATCTTTTGTATCCGCGTGTACCCAGCGGCCTGTTGCTTTATCAATGTAATAATATATATTGATAATCTCTTTCTCTTCCTCCTCATCAGGATCCTCACCGTCTTCATCTTCCTCATCTGCGTCTTCCTCGCCTTCTTCGTATTCTCCGTCATCCTTAATAACAACAGGTACTTCAGCAAGATAGCGGTAACAATCAACCTCTTTAAGCTCATCCGTATGTGCATTGGTTACTGCTACAACTTCTTCACCATCGTACTTGTAGGTTGCTCCTTCAACTATTTGTGTCTCAACACCATTATCCGATAGCGTCTTTCCAAGACCCTCTAGTTCCTCCGCGTCTGTAGGATATTTGTACCATTTCTTATCATCATCCTGATAATACGTTATCTTCTCCTTGATGTCAGTATATGAAGCATTCCACTCCAAGCTCTCTACATCTTGTGACAAAATATTCTTGACATTATGTGCTCTGTCAAGCTCAACCTTCTCATTTGCTATAAGCTCTCCTTCGCCTGTCAATGAATACTCGATAAAAACCAGCCCACTTGCATTAAAACTGTCAAAGGCAGTCTTTAGTGTTGTTGTAGCATCTGCAGGTTCTGCGTTTGCCTTAATACTAAATGCACCAGAGGATAAAACCATCGACAGCGTAAGCATTAAAGCAACTGCGTTTTGTAGCATCTTACTCTTCTTCATACACAACCCCTCCTTACGAGAAAATATATGTGTATATTTTACCATAAATGCTATATCCGCACAATCTTTTTGAACAAAATAACCAAAATATCAGTTATTTATTAATCGACAGCGCCGAGCCAATCACTGCACAGATTAAAAATGCCAATGCATCAACTGCTACAATAGTCGAGCCTACAGGCGTACCTGCCAGTATGGATATCAGCATTCCAAAGAGAGTACAGACCACCGACAAAACAGCCGAAAAGATTGTAACAGAGCGGAAACTCTGAAACAGTCTCATAGCCGAAATTGCAGGAAATATGATCAATGCCGATATGAGCAGCGAGCCGACCAGATTCATAGCAAGAACAATGATAACGGCTATTGTCACCGCTATTAAAAGGTTATATCCGTTGACATTTGTACCAACCGCCTTTGCAAAGTTCTGATCAAATGTTACCGCAAATATCTTGTTATAAAATATTACAAATACAGCAACGATTATTACGGAAAGTATCACGCACATCCACACCTCACCAATTGTAAGTGTCAGTATAGAGGTAGATCCGAATAACGTAGTGCACACATCTCCCGAAAGGTTCGTCGATGTAGAAAAAATATTCATTATGAGGTAACCCATTGCAAGCGCTGTTACCGACAGCATAGCTATCGCAGCATCTCCTTTGACCTGCGTATTCTGGCCGGTCCTTAATAATAATACGGCACTCACAATCGTTATCGGCATAACAACAAACATACTGTTGGAAACGTTAAGCACCGAAGCGATAGCCAAGGCTCCAAATGCCACATGGGAAAGACCATCACCAATAAATGAAAAACGCTTAAGCACCAATGTCACACCAAGAAGTGCGGAGCACAATGCAATTAATATGCCCACTATAAATGCATACTTTACCATAGGATATTCGAGATAAAGCTGTAATTTTTCTATCATTTATCACTCACCGTCTCTTTCTATCGAAAACCTTTTACCTGCTCCACTCTTAACATATTCATCCACTGTACCAAAGAATATATCTTCCCCGACATGAAGCACTCGCTTTGCATACTGAAATACTGCCTGTATATCATGAGATATCATTATTATTGCCACACCTTCTTTATTGAGCTTGTTTATAAGCTCATAAAGCTCTAGCATAGCCCCGGGATCCAATCCTGCAACTGGTTCGTCCAATACCAGTAATTTCTGGGTAGCGCACAACGCCCTTGCAAGCAGAACTCTCTGCTGCTGTCCACCTGAAAGACTTCTGTATGATTTATTCATATACTCTTCCATACCCATACGCACAATATTATCATATGCTATCTTTTTCTCATTTGCCGTATAAAACGGACGTCTCCCAATAAGCCCCTGACAGCCGGAAAGCACAACCTCCTTAACGGACGCCGGAAAATCTCTCTGCACTATTGTCTGCTGAGGCAGATATCCTATTTCCTTTTCCGAAAAATCTTCGCCATAGGTTATATTTCCTGAAAGAGCGGGTATCAAATGGAGCATAGTCTTCATCAGAGTTGTCTTACCTGCACCGTTTTCTCCTACGATTACAAGATAATCCCCTCTTTCCACATTAAAATTCAACGCCTGATTTAAAATAGGAGTATTGTATCCTATCATAAGGTCAGAGCAATTAATTATAGACATTTCAAACCTCCTTAAAAATGACTGTTTGTCTTATCTCATTTAGTATTCAAAATACTTGTTAATTCCCGAAACCATGCCTTTTACCATCTTCTTCTGCATCTCCGGATCATTTAACAGCTTATCCTCTGTCGGATTGCTAAAAAAGCCACACTCTATCAAAACTGTCGGAATCGTACTCCAATTTGTTCCCGACAGATCATTTCTGACAACTATGCCTCTACTTTTAATACCTGTAGCCTTACAATATTCTTTAAGAAGAGTTTTTGCAAGTTTTTTGCTCTTCTTTGCCTGTTTTTTAATCGGATAAGGATTAGAAGTACTTGGATATAGTACGGAAACACCTCTTACAGATGAATCATCTATACTGTCGGAATGAATTCTGATACATATATCCGCACCGGATTTATTACCCTTCTTTGCACGCTCAACATTGCTTATATTGACATTGTTCTTTGTCCGGCTCATCACTACTTCGTAACCTTCTTTTTCCAAGGCTTTCTTTAACTTCTTGCCAAGCTTTAATGTAAATTTGTATTCAGGAATCTTAGTAGACACTCCGCAACAACCTCCTGACACCTTGGCTTTAGTGGCGCTGCTACCCGGACCTACCGGCTCCTGCCCGCCATTAGCCCTGCTCTGATGTCCGGGATCTATGTATATTTTCTTCTTTTTCTTTGTCTTCTCAGCATCATCTTTTGTTTCCGGTTTGGCTGTAACTATAGTATCCTCTGTTGTTTTTTCCGTCGTGTTAGCCGATGAAATCTCGGCACCTTTAACATGCAGACATCCCGAAAATACTAACATTAAACAAGCAATCCCTATTATTATCCGCTCTCTCATTATATCCCGATCTCCCTTCCATAGATTTCATAGATAATTGTACATCTAATACAAATGTATATTGAGTTGTGAATATAGTATAGATTCAATACGCAGACCCTTTGCGACCGTCGGTATTTAATGAGCAGTTTACTGCGAATTTAGTACCGCTACGCGAGCAACGGAATGAGAACGTGTCTGGGTTTGAATTATACAATATGAACAACATAATAAACTTATATATGCTTTGTTCAGTTATCTAAGAAATCTATCAATTAAAATATTTATAGGTAATACCCGATATCCTTCTTATCTCATCCACAGCCTTCTGTCCGTTTTGTGACATTACCACTATCACATAATCAGCACCCTTGGAGTATACTATTGCCGCATCATTTTCACAAAAACCTGTCTCTCCGGTCTTATTGGCAACAGTCACTCCCTTTGGTACACCTGCCGGGAGCTTCCCTCTTCTGGTCTGTGCTTTTAAAAGCTTTAACATCTTTTTCGAACTCTTTTTATTTACACAGCTTCCCTGATATATTCTCTCTAGCAAAAGACCGCAATCTCTTACACAGGTGACATTCTTTGGAGAACTTTTCCCCATTTTAACAAGAAAGCGTGTTTTTGAATACCCTTCTTTTTTGCAATAATCATTAATCTTCTTAATACCCGCGTTAAATGTTCCCTTTTTTGTCAGGGAGGCTGTAAGTGCATTAGTTGCTTCGTTATCACTTACCGTAATCATATCTTTCATACGGGTACGTATAAGCGAGGAGTCTTTTTGCGCGTCACTGCTAATCTCATCATACACTGTCGTCATAACATATAATTTAATAAGACTTGCAGACGGCATTTTCTTATCATTGATAAGCATATACTCATTGGTGTCGAGATTCTTTACATATACGGACCACTTTCCTTTTTTGCCCTTAAGCTCTTTATTAATCTTTTTCTTAAGTTTGGCAAGTCCTTCTTTTTCTTCGCAAATTCTCTCTTCTGTCGTAATCTCAGTTGTGTTTTCTGTCGGCTTTTCCCCTGCATCCGTCAAAGCCACTGCTTCCACATAGAGCGGACAGACACATACCATTATAACAAAAAGAAAAAAACAGGCAAATATTATCTTTCTCCGGCTAATCATATACACCAATCTCCGATTTTCCATAATGTTAAAAAACACAGCCGGATATGATAGCATTGTCCGGCTGTCTTTTAATAATCATAATATGATATTAGTCGCAAAAATCACAAAGAATTCAATATATCTATAATCACTCTTCGGAATCCGCATCAGAATACTCTGTTGCCCACTCTGCAATAGAGCCTTCATCTAACATCTTCTGTACTGAGGAATTGATTTTTTCAAGAACCTCTTTGTTACCCTTCTTTACAGCAATTCCATACTCTTCATTCTCAAAAGCAGTTGTATCTTCAACAATCTTAAGGCCCTCATTATCTTTTACATACTTCTGGGCTGTAGCAGAATCAATAACTACAACATCACACTTACCATTTACAAGCTCAAGTATAGTTTCAGTACCTTTCTTAAATGCTTCATACTCATATCCGAGTTCCTTAACACATTCCTCACCTGTGTATCCCTGAATTACAGCAATATTCTTACCTTCCATATCGGAAGCCTTTTCAATATCAGAATCCTCTTTAACAATCATAACCTGTGTTGCTGTGTAATAAGGAATAGAAAAATCTACAGACTCCTTACGCTCATCTGTTATTGACATTCCGGCAATAACTGCATCAACCTGTCCATTCTCCAATGCGATGAGAAGCGAATCAAATTCCATATTCTCAATCTTCGCAGACATGCTGTTATCATCACCAATCTGCTTTGCAATCTTCATATCAATTCCGTCGAAGCCTTCGATAACACCTTCACTTGTAACAAATTCAAATGGCGGGAACTCTGCATTTGTACCAAATGTTATTGTTCCTTCTTCGGTGCTTACATTAACCTCTCCTGCATCTCCTAATTCACCTGACACTCCCTTATTGCCACATCCGGTGATAAGAGACATACCAAGCACTCCCATACATGCAAGTGCAAGATACTTCTTAAATGTTTTCATAGTTTCATTCTCCTTTACTTATACTCCTTATACTTTATACGAAAGTAATTATTAAAAATTACATTGTATAGCCTTTACTTTAACACCTTACTTAAGAAAAGCTTTGTCCTCTCATTCTGTGGATTTCCAAATATCTCATCGGGTGTTCCGCTTTCCATAACAAGCCCATCATCCATGAACAGAATCCTGGTTCCAACCTCTCTCGCAAATCCCATCTCATGTGTGACAACAACCATGGTCATTCCGCTTTTTGCGAGATCCTTCATAACATCCAAAACATCACCGACCATTTCCGGATCAAGTGCAGATGTCGGCTCATCAAAAAGCATTATCTCAGGTTCCATCGCAAGCGATCTCGCTATCGCAATTCTCTGTTTCTGTCCACCGGATAACTGAGCCGGATAAGCGTCTGCCTTTTCGGAAAGTCCGACTGTTGCAAGAAGCTCTTCTCCCTTTTTAATAGCTTCTTCCTTTGTCATCTTTCCAAGCTTTACCGGTGCCAATGTTATATTCTCCATAACGGTTAAGTGCGGAAACAGGTTGAAATGCTGAAATACCATTCCCATCTTCTGTCTGACTTTGTTGACATCAACTCCCGGTACATTTATCTGCTCATTATCAACCCATACTTCACCGGCATCGGGTGTCTCTAAAAGATTAAGGCAACGTAAAAATGTGCTCTTTCCCGATCCCGACGGACCGATAACGACCACGACCTCGCCCTCATCTATCGTTTCATTAATATCTGCCAAAACTTCCAGATCGTTGAAGCTCTTTTTCAAATGTTTCACATCTATCATATGCGTATATCCTCCAAATATACTCTAAAATCAACTCTTATCTTGCATCTGATTTTCTAAGTCCGGATTCTATCTTAGCAAGTCCTAATGTGAGTAGCTTTATAAGAATGAAGTAAATGACCGCTGTTCCGATAAGCGGCATAAATGCTTTATAAGTTGCACTCTTGATAAAATCTCCGGCCTTCTGTATATCCACAAGTCCAACATATCCTACAATAGCAGTCTCTTTGACAAGTGTTATAAACTCATTGCCAAGTGCAGGGAATATATTCTTCATCGCCTGAGGCACAATAATACTGATCATCGTCTGTTTTGCATTTAACCCAAGTGATCTGCCGGCCTCTGTCTGACCTTTATCAACAGACATGATACCCGCACGTATGATTTCAGATACATAGGCACCCGAATTGATTGAAAATGCTATAGCAGCAATTATCCATTTCTCCCAATGCACAGACGCAAATACAACGAAATAAACTATCATAAGCTGCGTTACCGAAGGGGTTCCCCTGATTACATCTGTATATATCTTACCTATAAGATTAAGTCCCTTCTTCTTTGACAGATTACAAAGTGCTATAAGGAAACCAATAAGAATACCTAAAACTGCGGCTAAAAGCGCAACCTTTATAGTAACTCCGATTCCATCTATCATCAGTGTGTATCTGTCATCTTTTACAAAACATTTGTAAAATGTATCTTGAAACTCATTGAGCCAGTCCATCCTATTTCCCTCTCTTTGCGATGTAAATTATATTTTTTATCACAAGTCTTCAATCTTGAAAAATTAAGTATAACACATAAAAAATTTTAAGTCCATGAAAAAATCATATATACCATCTACTATTTAGGTACAACCGGAGTCCAGTATTCCTGATTATAAATGTCGATAAGCAGATACGTTATCTGTGTGTCTCCTCCAACATCCGTATTACTGATCTCTATATCTTCCTTGTAAATCATCTGCTCACCAAGGAAATAACTGTTCTGATAATCACCATCATAGGTGTAGTAGTCGCAGACAAAATCAATAGTGTCACCGACATTTAATTCGGTCATGCTCTTTGCAACAGTCTCTGTCTCTCCGTCCACATAGTCATATCTCGCGCCTGCAATATAACCATAAGGATGCTCATTATCAAATACGATAATAAGATTAGCTCTATCACCATTTACAAGTGCCGGCACACGTCCTGTCGTTGTGTAAGAGTCACCCTCCTTTACAGTATCCTCGTAGTAATATGCTACCGGCTGGCCATCGATAGACAACCAGGTATTATCCGTATCACCGATAAGTCTTCCATCTTCTGTAAACTGATATGTATTGTCAAGACCAAGGTCTATATATCCTGCGCCGTCATCATAGAACATGTTAACCTGCAGTGACTGGATAAGAGCCCATTTATCATCTGCGATTGTAATTATATGCTGACCTTCATCATTTTCTTCCCAGACAAGATCGTCCGACACAAACTGATTTGCGGCAATATAATCAGCCGCACTATCCACGTCAAATGTCTCCTCATCAGACATATAACCGGTAGCCGCCCTGTCTATTCCGTCTATACTTCTGCCACCTGACAGATATGCATTAAGCAATGCAGAAAGTGCATCGGAACCGACTGTTGTCCCGCTGCCACTGTTCTGTGAAAGCAGTGAACCCAACGGCGATGAAGCGCCCCCCGTACTTATCTGTCCGGAAGTCTCTATACCGGCAAAGGATTTAATACATTTAGAATATGCATCACCCATACCTAATTCATTGTAAAGGTTAACCTGCGAATCCACCTTCGAAGCACGTCTGTACGGGAAATATATTGATACACCATATGCATTTGTCATATTAGCAGAGGTGCGGTTATATTTAACTGCAGATAACAATGTATTTGCAAGTTCTTTAGCCTCGGTGGTTCCGATATGATTAGCAAAATTGACAAGATCTATCTGGTCGATTCTTGAGGAAGTTGCAAACTCTCTAGTACTTACTCTGGCATCAGAAACCTTCTTATAATCATTACTCTTTATAAGATTTGCTGTACTGTTGGAAAATGCCGATAATTTATCAGGAGATGTAACTGAAATCTCAGCTAAATCTATAACTGATAATGTTGTCTTCTGTCCACTGCACTTCTCCGCACATTTATCCACAAAACCGTCAACAATATTCTTACCTATGTCAAGGGTTGGCATAGACGTATCTTTCGACAATTCATTAAGCCAGTCGGTGTAATACCATCCGATACCCGGCTCTGTCTCTTCTGATGCAATAAGGTAATCACCGTAGTTCGCCGTCATAAGTGCTGTCTCTAATGTAGCCATAAGGCAGGCATCAAATCCGATAAAATCAAATGTTACGCCTGAATCCTTAAGGGCTTTGTTGATACCTGAAAGGTTCATAGAACCTTTATTTGCAAACTTCTCGTCATAGCCGTAACCACTTATCGATCCGCCACCATGATCCCAGAAAATTAGGTCATTACGATTTGCAGGATAATTCTCATTACACCATTTGATAAATGCGGTAAGAGTTGCCGGATCAGTCATCACCTTTGCACCGTCATCCGCTACGATTCTTTCAAGACGTCCGCCTCTTATCCTGTAAATCTGGTTGACTTCATTGCTTATTCCTGTTGTTTTCCATGCTTTACATCCGCCTGTGTATATTAAAATATTAATCTTATTAGAGAGAGTAGCCGCACACATTTCAGCTATATCATTAGATGCCATTCCACCACGCGACTCAAGATCGGTACCACACATATATACCATTATAGTGATTGTATCCTGGCCGTTTCCAATGATTTTGGTTCTCTTTTCACGCGCATTTGAGGCAACCTGTCTGTTCAACTGCTCGGTATTGTTGATACCTTCATCCCAGCCCACAGACACATTGTTATCACCGGTAAATCCCGTAAGCATACCAAGTATACTTGCTGCAGTTCCTGTTCCGGACTGACTGCCGTTGTTATTTCCGGAAGCTTCAGTATTAGCACCGGAAGTTCCGCTATTGTCAGAAGACTGGTCAGTGTCACCGCCACCAAGTAAAGCAATACCACCACCGCCGCCGCCAAGCAATAACATAATAATAAGTGCAATTATAGCAGTCTTTGGACTCATTCTTGTACCATCCGACATATCGCCACCTGCTCTGTGCCCCGGACCGCCTGCCCCATTGCCTGTAGGCTTTCTATTCGAGTAACCGTCACTTCTTCCTACCGGACCGGTTCCTAGGCCATCGCCTCTTTTACTTACACCTTTCCCTCCTCCTGTAACATGTTTTTCGCGTCCTCCGTTTTGATCCATATCTATCCCCTCCTCTTCTGATTTATTAGCATATTAATAAGCAGAATTCTTCTTGTATAATATATCCTATCATGGTAATAAAATCAATATTAAATCCCCCCACAATTGTTGTCTCTTCCCTTATAATATGGTAAAATATTTGTAATTATTTATATGATATCTTACACTGATTTATAACGTTTACCATCGGTTTATTTTGCTGTTTTTATACGAGGGATTTTGTAATGAATATTCAGGTACAGTTATGCGGAATAGCGGTAGTTATTCTGCTCTTGATACTATCTCTTAACCGAAAAACAATCTGGCTTCGCTCCAAAAGAGCTTTCCTTGTTGCGCTTATAAGTACTCTTACAGCTCTTGTATTTGATACACTTTCTATCATTGCAATCGTCAGCTCAGGTGACAATTTTACTTCCTTTACCAATACAATCTGCAAAATATATCTCGTTTCTCTGGTATGGATGGCGTATACAATGAACTACTATACCAGTGTCGACATCGGTGTCAAAAATCGAATTATTCGAATACACCGCATTTCTGCCCGGATTCTGATCATAACCGTCAGCATCATTATACTTTTATCTCCGGTCAAAATTCACTATACCGACCGCTATGATCTGTATACCTATGGTCCTGCCGTTATGATTACGTATGTTTCAGCATTTATATACGTTGTTTCTAACGTCACCATACTTTTTGCCTTTAGAAATAAAATCAACCACAGAAGATGGATTGCGGCACTTAGCTGGATGCTTCTACTGGTTATTGCCGCAGCAATCCAATTCTTTCACAACAATCTGTTAATAATCGGATTTGCCTCTTCTCTTGGATCACTCATTGTATTTATACGTCTTGAGAATCCCGAAAGCTTTATTGAGCGGGAGACAGGATGCTTCAACGAGCTTGCATTTAACAGATATTTAGAGCAGTGTTACAACAGAGGTGAGCGGATATCCATGCTTGTTGTTCAGTTTGCCACCCCTCATTATCTTTATGAAAGATATAGCACCGACAGCATTAACGATTTTCTCAAAAACTTTTCGAAGATACTGGATGACTGTAGTATGGGACAGGTTTTTAAATATCGTGAATGGTCATACATTGTTATATTTTCCCAAAGCGTCTCTCTTTACTCAGCAAAAGATAAAATATCAAAAACTTTAGATCGCGATTGGATAATCGACGACACACTTGCTAATTTTGAGCTGAAATATACGGAGATTCCTAATTCATTTATAGCAAAAGATTCAGATGCCATGATAGAAATGATTCGTGCTTTTGCGCGCGATTATTCAAACAGTTCGGAAACAGAACTTATTCTGGACAAAGTCTGGGCTGAGAACTACAAGAAAGAACAGGAGATTGAAGATCTTATAATACAGGCTATCAAAAACGATCGTATAGAAGTATACTATCAGCCAATATACTCAACAGCAAAAAAACGATTTGTGTCAGCAGAGGCTCTTGTGAGAATTCTTGATAAAAACGGCAATTTAATTCCTCCTAATGAATTTATCCCTGTGGCAGAGGATACCGGACTTATCCTCCAACTGGGTCAAATAGTATTTGAAAAAGCCTGTCATTTTATGATGAAAGAAAAACTATATAAAAAAGGAATCGATTACCTTGAAATCAACCTTTCTGTCGTTCAATGCATGCGTTCAGATTTAGCAGATAATTACACAAAAATAATACGCAAGATAGGTATCGATCCTAAAATGATTACTCTGGAAATAACCGAATCATTTGCTATTAGCTCTACTGAAAATCTAGTTGTCAACATGGAGAAGCTTAAGCATATCGGTGTACAATTTGCACTGGACGATTTTGGTACCGGTTTTTCCAATTTGGATTATCTTCTTGAACTGCCTATTAAAGTGGTCAAATTTGACAGTAAAATGACACAGGCCTATTTCGAAAGCAGTAAACGTCGTGCAGTTATGGGAAGTGTTATCAATATGATCAAAGCCGCAGATCTTGAGATTGTTGCAGAAGGTGTAGAAGAAAAGCACCAGTTAGATGAGCTGTCCCTGATCGATATCGATTTTATCCAGGGATATTACTTCTCTAAACCGGTGCCTTCCAAAGAGTTTATTAAATTAATAGATAATCAGAAGCTTTAGATTTATAGGTAATTGCGAAACGATAACTCTGTTGTATGTCTATGTGAAAACAGCATATTTTTACTCGGCTAACGTTCCTAATGCTATCGTAAAAATATGCTGTTTTCACAAGACATAACAATAAATATTTAGTTTCGCAATTACCTATCTTCATAATTTAAATAAGGTAGAGAATAAGCCGCGTCCAACACTGGCTCCTACATTTCCACCAAGCTTCTTTCCGAAACTTCCCAGACCGGAAGTCATCTGTTTTCCAACCTCACGGCCGACAGTTCCTGCAACTGTATTGCCGACAGACTTTACGGCCTGCTTCTTTTTTCTTTCCTCGGCATCAGCCATTCTCTGTTTTGCTCTGGCTTCCATCTCGGCAGCCTTAGCCTCTGCTCTTGCCTTAGATGCTTCTAATCTTTCCTGCTCTTTAGCTTCCTTAGCTGCTGCCCTCTCTTCTTCTTTTGCCGCAAGTGCCGCAGCCTTTTCTTCTTCCTTGACTCTTGCAGCCTCAGCGGCCTCAGCTTCAGCTCTTGCTTGATCTTCTAACCCTTTTCTCATTAAA
Organism: uncultured Lachnospiraceae bacterium; assembly: GCA_902793335.1. GTDB lineage: Bacteria > Bacillota > Clostridia > Lachnospirales > Lachnospiraceae > CAG-590. The sequence continues at coordinate 18,041 of CADBCZ010000025.1, read as the reverse complement.
AATTCATAAGCAGAATCCGGGTCTATAGCCTGTGCATATTTGCTGTACAGCATATTTCCTTTAATCAAAGAATCCCTTCTGACATCATCTAATGCCGCCATTTTTGACTGAGGTGGGAGAATATATGCCTTCTGTGCCATACCGGGTATTCCACCCTCTTCCAAGAAGGAGATTACCGCCTCACCGGTTCCTAATGCCATTATGGTCTCGTAGGTATTAAATTCAGGATTTTCCCTAAATGATTCCGCAGCAGCCTTAACAGCCTTCTGGTCTGCAGGTGTATATGCGTGTAATGCGTGCTCAACCTTATTGCCCAGCTGAGCTAACACTCCGTCCGGAATATCACGTGGATTCTGTGTGCAGAAGTATACTCCCACTCCTTTGGAACGTATGAGCTTGACAACCTGTTCAACCTTCTCAACAAGCGCCTTTGGTGCATCCTTGAACAATAAATGAGCCTCGTCAAAGAAGAATACCATCTTCGGCTTCTCCTGATCTCCGACCTCCGGAAGACATTCAAACAGTTCTGACAACAGCCACAGCAAAAATGTGGAATATAATTTACCGTTACCGATAAGACTGCTACTGTCAAGTATGTTAATCATACCTCTGCCGCCTTCACCTATAGCAAAAAGATCTGCGACATTAAGCGCTGTCTCTCCAAAAAACGTTTCTCCACCCGCTATCTCTAAAGCGACAACCGCACGAACAATAGCCGCAATAGAGGTGGGTGACATTTTACCATACTCAGCTTCAAATTCTTTATTGTTTTCAGATACATAGTTAAGCATCACCTTGAGATCTTTTGTATCAATCAGGAGCAGATTATTATCATCAGCTATCTTGAAAACTATTGTCAGAATATCCGACTGAAGATCGTTAAGCTCCATTATCCTCGAAAGTAAAAGCGGTCCCATCTCTGATATGGTAGTTCTTAACTGCATACCCTTTTGACCATACAGATCCCATATAGAAACCGGATAGCCATGAAATGAAAAACCTTCCGAAGATAGTCCAAATCTCTCAATTCTTTCCTGCATATCTGTGCTGTCGACTCCGGGATCGGCAATGCCTGAAAGGTCACCCTTTACATCTGCTAAAAACACAGGAACTCCCAGATCTGAAAAGCTTTCTGCCATAACCTTAAGTGTTACTGTTTTACCTGTTCCCGTTGCACCTGCAACTAGACCATGTCTGTTTGCCAGTTTAGGAGAGAGAGTAACTCTCTCTCCTTTTTCATTATTTGCAACCCAAATCTTGTTATCTGATAACATTTATCTCCTCCTTAATAACCTCATCCCTTCTTAATCTTAACCTTCTTAGAAAGTCCCTTCTTTCTGAAAAGCTTCTTATAAGCAGCATATTTCTTCTTCGGAACTTTAATGACGGTCTTCTTGGTCACACCTTTAAATGCACCCTTTGCTACTGATTTATCAGTAAGCTTTGTAGTCTTGAAAATAATAGTCTTAACCTTCTTACATTTCTTAAATACGTTCTTGCCGAGTGTTGTGACATTTTTACCGATAATAATCTTTGTTACATTAGTATTTTTACTAAATGCTGATGCATCAACCTTGGTAACTGTGTAGGTCTGTCCTTCTATAACAACTGAGTCAGGAACCGTAACAGTCTTAGCCTTCTTGTCAGACGAGCCCATGTACTCTACAGTAGGAGTTTCAGATGTATTGTCACTAACCTTGTAATTTGTGCCGCTTGTCGGCTCTGATATTACCGTATTGACAACAGGAACAGTAGTGGTTGTTGTACCTGTTTTATTAGTTGCCTGTCCTCCATCTCCTGTATTTGCAGGTGTCTGTGAAGATGAATCCGGTTGAGTGGACGGATCTGTCTGTGTTCCACCTTCACCGGTCTGTGTATCATCTGACGGATTGTCCGGTTCGGTTATTTCTCCGGTTGTCCAGTGCGCATATAGAGTATGTGCTTCCCTTTGGTTAACAACAGTCTCAGAAGTAATCAATTCTCCTTCTTCTATATCGGTATACCAGCCTGAAAATGTATATCCGTCTAATACAGGAATTGGAAGCTCATCATACTCTCTTCCGTATATTACATTTTTACTTTCTGTGTCAACATTTCCACCATTCGCATTAAATACAATAGTAATCTTATCATCTTCATTTATCCAACGTGCAAATAACGTCTGAGCATTATCTTCTGTCACTATTGTATCTTCTGTTATATTTTCTCCACCTGTTATGTCTGTAAACCAACCCTCAAGAATATAACCTTCTCTTGTAGGAATCGGAAATCCTCCAAATGGTTTTCCTACAATTACTTGTTTATAAGCGGTAGATAATTCTCCTCCGTTTGCATTAAATGATACAATTATTTTGACATTTTCATCCTTCCATTGAGCATAAAGGGTATGTGACATTCTCTGTCTAACCTTTGTTTCGTCTGTTATGTGTTCACCACCCTCTGTAGCAGTATACCAGCCGGTGAATATATATCCCTTCCTTGTTGCTTCAGGAAGACTACCGTACAATCCTCCTACATATACGCTTTTACTTCCTGTACGAGATTCTCCATCATTTGCATTAAATACTACAGTTACTGTCTTATTCTTTTCATACCAATGTGCATATAAAGTATGTACATATTCCATTTCCACATCTGAATCGTCCGTTATCGGTTCTCCACCGTTAGCTTTGGTATACCATCCGTCAAAAGTATAATTATCTCTTGTCGGTTCTGGTAATTTACTCTTCTCTCCATACTTCTTGCCTACTGCTACCTCCATGCTATCAGTTTCAACCTGACCTCTGTTGGCATTAAATATAACTGTAACCATCTTTTCTCGCTCAACCCAATGAGCATACAAAACATGAGAAATTTCTTTTTTGACAGCAGATTCAGAGGTTATCTCTTCTCCTCCGTCAGCCTCAGTAAACCATCCGTCAAAATCATAACCTATTCTTTCAGGAGTTCCCAGTTCACCATCTTCACCATATGTTCTACCAACTATTAAACTTCTGCTTTCCGGAATGTTGTAAACCTCATCTCCATTACCATCAAATGAGACAGAAATCTTTTTATATTTTTCTTTCCAATGAGCATACAAGGTATGTGATGATGTTAACTCTACCGTATCACCGGACGTAACTTTAAATCCTCCCTCTGCCTCTGTATACCAACCGTCAAATTTCAACTCATCCGTATCACTAAGCGTTGGGATATTATTATATTTCCCACCAACTATTACATTAATGCTATCCTGGCTAATGTCAACACCATTACCACTAAACGTAACAGTTACGGACTTTTCAAGTTCTGTCCAGTGTGCATATAACGTATGTGCTGTCGAAACACTAACTATTGTATTAGAATCTACCGGAGTTCCTCCCTCCGCTTCTGTGTACCAACCATCAAACTTATAACCTTCCCAAGTCGGTTCATATAAATCTCCATATGCAAGATTTGCCTTAACAACCTTACTATCAAAAGCCTGTCCCGAACCATTAGAATTAAACGATACCGTTACTTCCTTATCTATTTCCAGCCAACGAGCATACAATGTATGTGAAGTCTCTATAGTCACTTCATCATCAGCTGTTATAATATATCCACTTTCAGGATCGGTATACCAGCCCATGAATATATTATCATCCAATCTGATTTCCGGTAATCTGCCATATGTACCGCCCACTTTAACAACATAACTGTCAAAGCTCGGATTTGCTCCATTACCGTTAAATGATACTGTAATTTCCTTATCTTTCTTTAGCCAATGAGCATACAAGGTGTGATCTGTTGTTTTTGTTACGATAGTTGATTTTTTAACCTCATCACCTGCCGTAGCTTCGGTAAACCAACCTTTAAATTCATAACCATCCCAAGTTGGTTTTCCTAAGTCACCGTAAGTCTTACCAACTGTAACATTGATAATTTCATCGGTTATCGTTCCGCCATTTGCATTTAATATAGCTGTTACCGTTTTGTTGGTCCAATGAGCATACAACGTATGTGCTGTTGCTATTTCAACTTTTGTGTTGGATTCTACTAAAGTTCCACCCTCTGCTTCTGTATACCAGCCTTCAAAGTTATAACCCTCTCTTGAAGCTGTTTCCAGATTGCCGTATGTCTCCCCAACAGTAGCTTCAAAACTTGAATTATCAACATTTCCTTCATTCGCATTATAGATAACAGTAACTACTACTTTTGTCTCTTTCCAACTTGCAGTTAATGTATGATCTGAATCGAAAACGGAAGATGCTGAGTCTACAGGTGTTCCATTACGTTTCCAGCCTTCAAACGTATATCCTTCTTTTTCAGGTGTAGGCAAACTTCCGTAAGTACTTTCTTTAGATAATTTAATATCTATAGTACCTTCTGCCCCGTTTAACTTTCCTCCGTTAGGATCAAGAGTTACAGTAACTCTGTCATCTACAGGTGGAGCCTCTTTCTTTGTCCACTGAGCATATAATGTATGATTTTCCTTTGAATTAACTACAGTATCTGATATTACTATTGCTCCATCATTAGTATACCATCCATCAAAATCATAACCCTCTCTTAAGGCTGACGGCAAGTCTCCATACTTTTCATCATATTTGACATTTTTACTTGTTTTATCAGGTGTTCCTCCATTACCGTCAAATGTAACTTTTACCTCGACATTATTCCAATGCGCATACAAAGTATGAGCTGTTGACTCTTTAACCTCATCACCTTCCTCAACTTTAGTTCCTGCAACAGGATCAGTATACCAACCGGCAAATGTATATCCGTCTCTTTTCGGTGTTTCAAGAGAAGTATATTTACCTCCAACTACATATTCCTTACTTTGAGTATTTACAGTTCCACCGTTACCATAAAACGTAATAGTGACATATACTATATCCTTAGTCCAACGAGCATACAAAGTATGTGATACTTTTTCGGTAACAGTAGATTCTGAATTGACCATATTTCCGCCGGAAGCTGCTGTATACCATCCATTAAATGAATAACCGTCTCTTTTTGGAGTAGGGATAGTACCATATTTACCATTATATTTTACAGATATACTTTGAGACGATATTGTTGCACCAGCCCCTGCAGACAACGTTACAGTAACCGAAATCTGTTCTTCCGTCCAATGTGCATATACTGTATGTGCTGTCGTCTTTTTAACCTCAGTATCGTCTTTTACCAAAGTTCCGCCCTCTGCTTCTGTATACCAACCTTCGAATTTATAGCCTTCTCTTATCAGGTTTTCAAGCGTACCGTATTTACCATACTGATCTCCAACTGTGTATTCTCTACTCTTAGTTGTTACCTCTGCACCATTACCATTAAATGTTACAATTACTTTTTGTGCTAACTTTGTCCAATGTGCATATAGAGTATGATCAATTTTCTCCTTTAGCGGTGTTGTAGATTCAATTTTTTCTCCACCTGAAGCAGCGGTATACCAACCTTCAAAATTATATCCATCACGTGTCAGGTTCTCTAAATCACCGTATTTTACTTCATCTCCGTATGTATATACTCTGCTCTGTTCCGTAACATTTACCCCATTACCATTAAAGGAAACTATAAGCTTAATTTCCTTCTTTTCCCAATGTGCATATAGTGTATGTGCTGTTGTCTCTTTGACTGTGTCGGTAGATTTTACTCTGGTTCCTCCCTCTGCCGAAGTATACCAGCCCATGAAGTTGTAATCTTCTTTTGTAAGCTCTTCTAAAGTGTCATATATGTCTCCAACATTCAAAGTTCTTGACTTAGTATTAACTGCCGCACCATTTCCGTTGAAAGTAACTGTTACCGTTATCGGAGACCAATGTGCATATAAAATCGTATTGTCATTTACCGAAACCGTCTGACTGGCGATCACCTGATTGCCACCTTCAAGTTCAGTATACCAACCTTCAAATTTATAATTTTCACGTTCAGGCTCAGGAAATGATCCGTATTCACTACCTATTGTATATGTTTTACTTGCTTGCTCAACTTCGCCTCCGTTTGCATTAAATGATATTGTTATTTCACTTTTGCTCCAATGTGCATATAGCATCAGTGCATCCTGCGCTATTACAACTATATCAGCTGTAACATGTCGGCCCCCTTCAAGAGCTGTATACCAACCTTCAAAATTATATCCTGGCCTTTGAGGTGCTTCAGGTAAGCTTCCGTATTCTTTACCTGCAACATATTCTTTTGTCTGTATATCTACACCCTGATATGCATAAAACGTAACAATAACCTTATTGTAAACCCAATGTGCATATAATGTACGAGGTCCATTGATATCAGCTATTGTATCTGCAGTAATCTCTTCTCCGCCATCTGGATCATTAAACCAACCTGCAAAAACATAATCTTTTAATTTAGGAATTGGCAATTCTCCATATGACTGATCTACAGTCACTTTCTTACCAAGCGGTTCAACCGTTCCATCACCTGCACTGAAAGAAATCGTATATGCATTCAAGCACCAATGTGCGTATAATGTATGTGCTGTATTAGAAACTAATTTTGTTGTTGACTCTATCTTTGTTCCACCGCTTGATGAAGTATACCAACCATCAAATTTATAATCATTTTTTTTAGGAGTTGGAAGGGATCCGTATGTTCCGTCTTTGTTAATTATCAAACTTGACGGTGATACTGTTGCATCAACTCCTGCATTTAATGTAACTGTTACTGTAGTAATAATCTCTGTCCACTGTGCATATAATGTATGTGAAGAAGAGCTAATTACATTGGTAGATTCCGTAACTTTTATTCCACCGGTTGACGAAGTATACCAGCCATTAAATGTGTAACCAGTTTTTGTAGGAACCGGCAGTGCACCATAGTTTTTTCCGTATGTAACTATAGCACTGCTTTGTGTTACAGTTCCACCATTTGCATTAAATGAAACATTTACTGTTATAACATTTTCAGTCCAATGTGCATAAAGAGTTCTTGCACTTGTAGATGTCACTTTCATAGATGATGTTATTTGCGTTCCACCTGATGCTGCGGTGAACCATCCGGCAAATGTATATCCTGATCTTGTCGGCGCAGGAAGATTCTCATACATTTCATCAACTATCACTTCAACACTTGTAGGGGAAACACTACCGCCATTTGCATTAAGCGTTATAGTTGCTTTGACTACTTCTTTTGTCCAATGTGCATATAAGGTATGCGCAGTATCTGATATTAATTTAGTTGTTTCCTCAATCTTTGTTCCCCCTGATGCAGAGGTAAACCAACCATCAAATGTATAGTTTGTTCTTGTCGGTGTTGGCAACTCACCATAAACCTCACCTGCATTAATAGTCTTATGAGAAGTGGAAACAGCTCCACCATTGCCATCAAAACTTACCGTCACAGTGGTAGGTTCTGAAGATGATCCTGTATAATTATATGTTATCGGAATTGATCCTATTGTATTACCAAGAGCATTCCATTTAGTCTCATCCTTAACATAATAGATATTAGTAAGACCACTAACACCTGAAAGAACATATCCCTTCATTGCATTTTCGGGAAGATATAATTTAGTAATTGACGAATTAGTAAATATATTAGAAGTATTTGCATTTGACATATCCAAATTTCTAATATCCAGATTTTTAACACTAATATTAGCAAACATATAATCCATATTTACAACATCCGATGTATCTATTGCACCAATGCTAAGTGTCGTTAATGTTTTTTGACTTTTAAATCTGAACAATCCACGACACTCATCAACAACTTCAACCCCATCAGCTATTTTTATCTCTTTCAAGCTACTGATATCGTTTGCCCATAAAGAAAGTGCTGGATTTTTCCTTGCATAATAATTATTAAGCACCGTTTGATATGTCTTCTCGCCTATTAATGTATATGCAGGAATAACAGCAGATGTTATCCCATTTCCCTTTGAACTCATTATTATCAGCTTATAATTCTTCGTATCTAAATAGTAATTATAATCTTCATACCATTTTGTTTTATTAGGATTACTTACCTGTGGTTCCGAAGGTGTATCTTTATGTGTATAATTATAAACAACTTTTACCGTGCTACTATAGGTATTATTGAGTTCCTTCCACTGCGTTTCTGTTCCTTCAAAATAAATTCTTGCCAACTTGCTCATACCGCTCATATCATAGTTCTTGATACAATTATCTTTTGGAAGATACAAATTAACAATGGTTGCTTCATTTAAAAAGCCGGAAAATGTTGACTTACCATGATTTAAATAAAAACTTCTAAGGTCAAGATCCTGAAGCATCCGTGAGCCAAATGATCCTCCGAACATATAATCCATTTCTTCGGTTTTTTTTGTATTAAAATTAGAGAGATCTATATATATAAGATCTGAGCAATTATTAAACATATATATCATTGTAGTGACTTTTTCAGTATTAAAATTACTAAGATCCAAATATGTTAATTTACTACAACCACTAAACATATATGACATATTTGTCATGGCTGAAGTATCCAACCCACTAACATCAAGTGTTTTAAGCTTATTTAAATTATAAAACAAATAACGACATCCCGCTGCTGCCTTAACACCCTTTTGAATTGTCAATGAAGTTAATTTATCCTTATCCGCTTCCCAAATACTCGAAGAAGCATTAGACGAATTGTCAAGAATTACAGAATAGATTGCTCCATCAATTGTTACACTTCCGGGTACAGTTGCTGATTCATTGGGTAATCCATTAGAAGATTTGAGGCTTATTGTCTTTGCATTTTTATCAAGTGAATAATTATAATATTCATACCACTCTTGTGCTTGCACCTTATTCTTATCTCCAGCTACAATAAACACTGCACATAAAGTGAAAATCACCATTATCAGTTTATTCAATAAATGTTTTTTTCGATATTTATATTCCATAACCATATTCCTCCTATTTATTTTATTTTAGAAGATCTTTTTATATCACTCCATTTAGCATAATAATATTTTTTACCTGACTTAATATACGCCCTTACTCGCACATAATATCTTTTTCCCTTTTTTAATTTCTTTGTAATAGCAGTAGTCTTCTTAACTTTAATAGTTGTTTTTTTCTTGAATTTCTTAGAAGTAGAATATTGAATCTGATATCCTGTTGCTCCTTTAAATTTATTATACTTAACTTTAAGCTTTCTTCCTTTTTTTGTTTGTTTTAAAGATGATATAACAGATCTATTTTTAACAATTGTTTGTTTAGATATTGTAACCGTATTACTCGTCATTTCTTCTTTTTTGTCTTTTTCATTCTTATCCTCTGCCCACTGAGCATAAAGAGTATGATTTATACTAGTGTCAACAGTAGTTTTTTCAGTTATTTGCGTTCCCCCTGTTTTTTCCGTATACCACCCTTTGAAAGAATATCCGTCTCTTTTTGGAGTAGGTAATGTTCCGTAACTTTCATTTATATTAACTGTGATACTTTTTTTCGAACAGGTTCCTCCATTAGCATTAAAACTAACCGTAATTGTAGTGGATTCATCTGGAGCTCCGGTGTAATCATTAGTTATCTTAATTGTTCCTAAAGTATTACCTAGTGCTGCCCAATGAGTCGAATCACCCTTATAATAGACATTTTTAAGACCACTAACACTTGATAAATCGTATCCCTTCATCGCATTTTCAGGAAGATAAAGATTAGTAATTGACGAATTAGTAAACATATTAGAAGTACTGGCATTTGACATATCCATATTTCTAAGGTCAAGATTCTTAATACTAATATTAGCAAACATATAATCCATATATACAACATTCGATGTATCTAATGCTCCAATGCTAAGCGTAGTCAAGACTTTTTGCTTATTAAATCTGAACAATCCACTACATTCATCAACAACCTCTACCCCATCAGCTATTTTTATCTCTTTCAAGCTATTGATATCGTTTGCCCATAAAGAAAGTGCTGGATTTTTCCTTGCATAATAATTGTTAAGAACTGTCTTATATATATTTCCTCCAATTGATGTATAGGCCGGAATAACCGCAGAAGTAATTCCATTTCCTTTAGAACTCATTATTATCAGCTTATAATTCTTTTTATCTAAATAATAATTATAATCATTATACCACGTCGTCGTATCCGGATTACTTACCTGTGGTTCTGAAGGAGTATTCTTCTGTGTGTAATTATATATTATTTTTACATTATTAGCATAAGTATTATTAAGAGATTTCCATTCAGTTTCTTTTCCCTCAAAATATATTCTTGCTAATTTATTCACAACACTGAAATCATAATTTTTAATACAATTAGACTTTGGTAGATAAATGTTAACTATTGCTGATTCTTTAAGAAAACCGGCAAATGTCGATGTACCTTGACTTAGATAAAAACTTCTCAAGTCTAGATCTTGAAGCATTTGCCCACCAAATGATCCTCCGAACATATAATCCATTTCGTTAACTTGTTGAGTGTTAAAACCAGAGACATCTATATATATTATCTTTTTACAACCATTAAACATGCGCACCATATTAGTTACTTTTTCAGTATTAAAATTGCTAAGATCCAAATACAACAATTCACTACAACCATTGAACATATCTGACATATTTGTCATGTCAGAAGTATCCAAACCACTTACATCAAGCATTTTTAGCTTATTTAAATTATAAAATAAATAACGACATCCCGCTGCCACTTTAACTCCATCCTGAATAGTAAGTGATGTTAAGTTAGATTTATCTGCGTCCCATATACTAATAGCGCTACCGGAGTTATCAAGAACCGTTGAATAGCTCACTCCGTTGATTGTCGCACTCCCCGGTACAGTCGCAGTCGCGCCAAGTGTACCCTTAGACGATTTTAAAGTAATTGTTTTTGCACTACTGTTAAGTATATAGTCATAATTATCATACCACTCTGCAGCCTGTACCTTTTTCATGTTTCCGCTCAATATAAATGCTGCACAAAAAGTGAGTATCATTAGCATTTTTTTATAATATTTTTTCTCCAGAAATTTGTGTTTCATAACCAATTTCCTCCTATGCATTATTCCTCTCTTTTTATACTTTAAAACCCAGTAAAATCAATGCTTTCAGGCCTCAAAAAATGTAGTCAGCATAATTTCACACATATAGAGATATTTTACCATAATAATCTGATTTTTTAAAGCAGATTCTACAATCATCTTTCAATTCCGGTCAAACATTTTATACTGCCTTTTATACCTAAAAAAATACTATAGTATGGTTTTTGCACCTAAAAAAATGAGTGTATCTTACTGTCAATTAAGATACACTCCCTATAAATTCTATATATTAAATCCGGTAATACTATTCTTCCCAAAACAACTCATCCAAGGTCTTTCCAAGTGCCTTGCATACGCTGATACAAAGATTAATTGTTGGATTGTAGTCACCCTTTTCTATGGCACTTATGGTCTGTCTTGATACGCCTACAGCCTTAGCAAGATCATCCTGAGACATATCAAGCCCCGCCCGAGCTGCCTTCAAACGAAGATTCTTCATATATCATCACTCCCCTTACTCTTCATTGCGGTCAATAAGCTTCTTAATAAGCATTTCAACAATCAGTATTAGGAATATGCTTCCGCACAAAATATTAACAAATGCTCCCTGAAACTTTCCGTCAACTATAAGCTCTCCGTCTGTAAGAGCTTTGATTCCCACAAAGAAATTAAATGCTGTGATAAATGTCATACCTACAAAAAATCTAGTCATATTGTTATTAAGTCCAACGTAGGCATCGTTGAAAACACAGTATGTTACCTGTGCAATAATACCAATGAGTATCGGTATAAAATATAAAGATATTCCCAGTACTTCAATATCACATGATATCGATAAAACCATCAGAAGTCCATTAGTGATAATTGTTGCGAAAAAGCCATACATATATCCTCTTCCGCGAGCTTCCTTCTGTCTCTCATCATACTCTGTCTTCATCTTTCCATCTCTATTAATAGATTTCATAAAAATTACTGTAAGAATTAGACCTACCACGATTCCTACTAAAATACCCATCATATAATAATTCATAACTATCATCCTCGTATTATATAGTAGTAGTTTTTAGAGACCCTCTCCAAGGTCTTCGTTACTAATAAGTCATAGTCCTTCTCTTTACCTCTTCTGTAGGTTCGACTATGATATATAAGATGCTGTGGATTGGTGTTTTTTTCCTACCACTCTCTTTGTTCATTTGTTAATCAGTTAGATACCGCATGACGGTTTATTTAGAACGAGGTTACAATCGCAAGGAGCACCCTGTGGTTCTAAAACAGCATTAATACATTTCAAAGGAGATTTATTATTATGATTTACGTAGGAATTGATGTTGCTAAGGATAAGCATGATTGCTTTATCACAAACTCTGATGGAGAAGTATTATTCAAAGTATTTACCATCACAAACAACCTAGATGGCTTCAACGATCTTTATCAAAGAATCGAATCCGTTATGGAAGATATAACAAAAGTAAAAGTAGGACTGGAAGCTACCGGACACTATAGTTACAATCTTTTAGGATATCTCATTGATAAAGGTTTGCCCACCTATGTTATCAATCCGTTACATACAAATCTGTACAGAAAAAGTCTAAGCCTTAGACAGACGAAAACGGATAAAGTAGATGCCCGCACGATTGCTTCTATGCTGATGTCTGACGTGAACTTAAAGTCCTACTCAGACATATCATATCACAACGAAGAACTAAAGTCACTAACCCGTTATCGTTTTGATAAAGTTAAGGAACGTGCCAAGCTTAAGTCTTCTGTTTCAAGGCTTGTTTGTATTCTTTTTCCTGAATTAGAAAAGTTAGTTCCAACACTTCATATGGCTTCTGTTTATACAATGCTCTCTGAATTTCCTGGCGCAAAACAAGTAGCCAGTACTCATCTTACCAGACTTTCTAATCTTCTTTCCGAAGCCTCAAAAGGTCGGTACGATAAAGAAACAGCCATCACATTTAGAGATGCAGCAAGAAACTCAATAGGCTCAGACATGCCAGCAAAATCATTAGAACTGAAACATACGATCAAGCTTATTCAGGAGCTTACTTCTGAGATTAATGAAATCGAAAATGAAATCAAAATCATCATGGATGAAATAAATTCTCCAATTCTTAGTATTCCCGGAATCAACTATCGTATGGGAGCTATGATTATTGCAGAAATCGGTGATTTCAATCGGTTTGATTCTCCTGATAAAATCTTGGCATATGCTGGATTTTCACCTTCTACTTATCAATCAGGTCAGCTTGAAGCAGCCTACTCACACATGGAAAAACGAGGCTCCAGATATCTGCGATATGCTTTATACAATGCAGCAAAATATGTCTGTCATTGGGATCCGACATTTGCTGAATACTTAGCCAAGAAACGCTCCGAAGGCAAACATTACAACGTTGCCCTATCACATGCTGTTAAAAAACTGGTTCGAGTCATTTATCATCTCGAAAAAACAAACCAGCAATACATTAAAGCTGCTTAAGTTTTTCTAATTCTATACTCCTTTTTGAGCACCTATAACGATGCTCTTTTTGTCATGCAGTTTTCAAGGTTCAAAGAACTCCAACTGGATTCAAAATATATCTAAAATACATTTCTGTACTTTATTCAAAAAATATCATTTTAGGACTTGACTTTTAATAGTTAGTCTTTCTTTAATAAAAAAATAAATTTGTCATTTTTTTACTCTCTTTCCTTTATATATTTTAATGCATTTCTGAACTTGATAGGATTGCCGTAACGAAGAGTTCCCATTCTGTATATCTTTGCAGCAAGCCAACCGATAAAAATAATCGAAACGTATAAAATAACAGCAGAGATGATAACCTCAGGCATGGCAACCTTACCCATAGCAATCCTTACAAACATTGCAGAGTATGAACTTACAGGAAGAATTGAACATACTTTCATAATCATACCGTCAGGTTTAGACAGGTTAATAAGTACCACAAAATATACAATCATTATAATCATCTGAACTGTTCCGGCTACCTTATTGATATCCTCCGTCTTTGACACAAGAGCGCCCACCGCACCGTAAACAAATGCGTAAAACAGGAATCCACCCACACCAAAAACTGCAAATGAAATGATAACATCTGAAGGGATATTGAGTATCATATCCAGTCTTCCGTTCCATGCATCATGGTTAATACCATATCCGACAAGAGCTGCAGCCATAATAGCGCCCGCCTGAACAACAACTGCTAAAGTACCGGCTATAACCTTTCCAAAAAGAAGATATTTTGCATCTATACTGGTTACCAGCACTTCTATAGAACGGTTACTCTTTTCATTAGTTACTGAAGTTGCAATCATTACACCATACATAATTATCAACATAAAGATAAGAATTACGAGACCATAACAGTACCAGAAGTTTTCTGACGCATCCTTTCCAAGAACATTCACATCTCCCTCAGGGATAGCCTCATATTCAGCAACAAATTCAGTAACATCCATACCGTGAGCAATAAGATAATTCTGCTTATGTAACTGTGTTAACACAGATTCAAACATCATCTGAGTGTCATCGTACATCTCGGCATTGAATACATAGTACTCATAGTGCATATCATCTTTGATATAGAATCCGCCCTTTGCCTCTTGTCCTTCAACACTCTTTATCATATCTTCTTTGCTTGCAGCTTTCTTAAATATACCAACCTCAGCAAAGAGCGCGTTGATATTTTCTTCTGTTCCAAAATCATCATTTTCACTGTAATACAGATAATAATCATTTTCCTCATTTTCACTGTCATCTTCTTCTTCCTTATCATCTGACCCTGAAAAAATACTCTCTGTCTTTACTCCGGTGATAGACGACATATCAATTATCCTTGGTAAAAATGATGCCGCAAAAAGAAGAACGACCATGACAATAGTTGTAATAACAAATGATTTATTCTTAGTGTAGCTCTTTAACTCAAAATCTATAACATTAAATAACTTATTCATTATCCTCGCCTCCCTCTGATGATTCCTCGTGATCCTTCTCTTCCTCTCCGACTCTCTCGACAAAAATATCGTTAAGAGAAGGCTTATAAGTCTCAAAATGTTCTATCTCAATACCTTCTGCTGATGCCTTATCAGAAAGATCACTAAAGAATTTCATTCTGCTTATTCCATCTTTAAGCTTTACTATCACGTCAGTCTTGTTGTCTCCTGTAACCTCTACATCTGCAGAAAGTGTATCATTTATCCAATTCTTGAGTTTGTTAATATCTCCGTCAACCGGGCTTACTACCAACTGACTTCTACCATATTCCTTCTTAATATCAAGCAGATTACCCGATAGAATTATCTCACCATGGTTGATGATGACAATATCTCTACAGAACTCTTCAACATAGCTCATCTGATGGCTTGAGAAAATGACTATCTTGCCCTCTTCTATAAGCTCATTGACAACATCCTTAAGTATCTGAGAGTTAACCGGATCAAGACCTGAGAAAGGCTCATCTAAAATTACAATCTCGGGATCGGCTACAAGAGTCGACGCTAGCTGAACCTTTTGCTGATTACCCTTTGAAAGTGTTTCCAGATCTTTTGTCGCATACTCATCAACTTCAAGTCTCTTTAACCATCTCATTGCATTCTCAGTTGCTTTTTTCTTGTCGACTCCTCTGAGTCTTGCAAGATATATCATCTGCTCAAGAACTTTTCTCTTAGGATATAATCCTCTTTCCTCCGGAAGATAACCAATTAATACCTTTTTACGATCAAACTTCTTACCGTCTAAAAGGATCTCTCCTGAATTGGAATGAAAAACATCCATGAGAATTCTTATAGTGGTAGTCTTGCCGGCACCGTTCCTTCCTAACAGACCGAGTGCCTTGCCACTCTCCACTTCGAAAGAAATACCCTTAAGTATCTCCTTATCACCGAAGCTCTTTCTAATATCCTTAACTTCAAGCTTCATAAACCTATACCTCCCTAAAATGTTATATGTTTTGTACTGTAAACGAATATAGCATGGTTATAGCATATTGTCAAGTATATATTACATTTAATCTAGTATATCATTCTATTTGTAACTTAAAAACGCTTAATCTGAATTTTAAAATTCCTAATATGTAAATTGTAATTCTATATTTTATACTACATAATGTGAATTTTGAAATTACAACTCATTCTACTTGTTATTCATTATCAATTCCTTTATTATATATATTAAATTAATAAAACCTTAAAAGAGGAGGATGGTTATATTATGAAAAAAACTATCTTGTATCTGTCAATTGCACTTTTCATTTTAACAGTTGCATTTTCCACATCTACTGTTAATGTAAATGCCGCATCAAACAAGACTTTAATGACTAAATATCTTAAAGCCTTCAAGAATACAGACTACAAAAAAGCCAATTCCTATATTAAGAAAATGAAAAAAACGGATAAGGATACTTCCCTTAATAAAATGTCTAAGAAACAGAAAAAAGCATATTTAAAAGTTGTTAAGAAATACGCAAAAAACTTAGATATTATTTATGGAGACTTTTTATGGGGATATTATCTGGCAGACCTTAACAAAGATAAGAAACCTGAGCTGCTCGTTCAATACGGAAGCTGTGAAGCAGATGTAAGAACTTATGTATATACCTACAAAAAGGGAAAGGCCAAAAAGGTTGGAAAGATCGGTTCAGGTCATACCGGTTATGTATCATATCCCGGTGTTGGTGTCGTAGAAGTATGGGGTCACATGGGATATTGTAATGTCTCGGTACTTTCTATGAAGGGAATGATATTGTCATCTAAGAGCTATGGAGGCCAGGATACTACTAAAACCGGTGAAGACTATTGTCTACCGAATAACTATTTAAAATCTCATATCAATTATGATGCCAACTACAGTCGCTCCGTAGATTTTTCAGATTTAAAATAATAATATATTATTTAGTGTTCTACATTTTCTCGTTTAAAAGCCAAGATTTTCTCCAACAAGGATTACGTGGATTCTATCTTTGTGACGTGAGAAACGTGTTATTAAAAATTGACAACATATAGTGTCAGGTGATTTGCAGTTCATACATGATCCTGTTTCGGCGCATGGTGTTGACAATCCAAAACGTTGTGCATTAATCGGGGCTGCAACATTTCTTGCTCTCTTCATTGCGCTATCAACATCATTACATATCTTATTCATTCCAACGATAAACAACACATGTTTAGGTCCGTGGGCTATCATAGATACTCGGTTGGAATTTCCATCAATATTTACAATGATTCCATCTTCTGTCATTGCATTCGCACTGGAAAGAAAATAATCTGCATCATACCCTTCCAATGTTGCTTTACGTTTTTCTTCCGAAGTTGATGCATTTTCTCTTTCAATGAAATTATAGTTTCCTGATTTAACAGCATCAACAAGTCCAATTTCACGAGCAGACATTGCACCACCCATGGTAACTGAAGATTTTTCTGGAATCAGATTCAAAGCAATCTTTAAAGCCTCTTCTTTACTTGCAGCATAATAACCTGTCATGTTTCTCTGCTCGAGGCCCTTAATTATCTTCTGTGCTAATAATTCGTTACGTTTAATAATGTTTTCGTTCATGAGTGCACCTCCATTTTTTTAATGTATAACTAATATACTATATGAAATAAAAAAGAAAGCCATAAATGACTTTCTTTTTTTATAAGAGGCGCCAACCAGATTTGAACTGGTGATAAAGGTGTTGCAGACCTCTGCCTTACCACTTGGCTATGGCGCCATAACTCCCCGAGTAGGGCTCGAACCTACAACACCACGGTTAACAGCCGTGTGCTCTACCATTGAGCTATCAGGGAATATTAAATTATTTAAGTAGAATCTACAGCAAACCAAGGAACTCGCCACTGTGCTCTACCACCCCGCTATCAGGGAATATTAAATTATTTAAGTAGAATCTACAGCTAACCAAGGAACTCGCCGCTGTGCTCTACCTCCCCGTTATCAGGGAATATTCAATATATGTGTTTATTATACACAACAAGATTACCACAAAAGCAGTAATCTTACAAGATACATATTTATTTAAATGTACCTTCAGAACTTCACACAGAAATACTTGACTTAAACATATTTGGAATAAAGATAAGCCTTCGACCTATTAGTACTGTTCAGCTACATGCATTAC
>CADBCZ010000024.1 GCA_902793335.1 uncultured Lachnospiraceae bacterium | reverse complement strand
GAATCTGACTATATGGATGCTTTGAGAAATCGCGCAGCTTAGGAGTTTGAATATGATTTTAATAGTAGAAGATGACAGTATTATAGCGGAAGGACTTGAACTCTCTCTAAAGGGTGAGGGTGAGGAAACTAAAGTTGCCGGAACTGTAAAGGAAGCTTTGGATATAATTAATAATGAGGCAGGCAGAAGTATTGACTTCTGCCTCCTTGACGTCAACCTGCCGGATGGCAATGGAATGGATATATGTATAGAAATCAGGAAGAGGAGTGATATACCGATAATCTTTCTGACGGCCTGCGATGATGAGATTCATACGGTTCTTGCACTTGAGAAGGGAGCAGATGATTATATTGCAAAGCTGTTTCATATAAGAGAACTGTTAGCACGAATGAAAGTTGCAAAGCGTAAATATGATACCATAAACGCACTAAAATCCCAAAATGCAACTGAAACGGTATATAAGATCGGCATGAACGAGGTTGATATAAACAGTGCGGTTGTTACCCGAAATAATGAGGAAGTGATTTTAACTGCGATGGAATATAAATTGCTTCTGGTAATGATTAACAACGCCGGTAATATACTTTCGAGACAGCAGATACTAAATATTCTATGGGATGATTTAGGAAATTATGTAAATGACAATACACTCACGGTTTATATAAAAAGACTTAGAAAAAAGCTCGATGATGAAGAAGGAAGATATATTGAAACTGTGAGGGGGATAGGATACAGACTGAAAATATGATATATATTATGATTTTTATGGGAGTAATCATAGTTTTCTTAACGCTTTATATTTTTATAAGTAAGAAAAAACGTGACCGCCAGATAGATGAGCTTATAAATTACCTGACTAAGGTTCAGGATAGAGGTACATTTCCGGAACTGATAACTGAAGCAGAGGGAAGGATGCGCATACTTAAGAGTGAGATTTATAAACTCTCGACAACTCTCAAAGAGCAGTACAGCAGTGAAGCAAATAAGAATAAATACATGGCTGATATGCTTTCGAATATCTCGCATCAGATCAAAACTCCTCTTGCTGCGATAACTATTATGACGGATGTTTTAATGGGTGATAACATAGACGAATATGAGCGCAGAAAATGTATTGCCAATATCACAAAACAGACAGACCACATAACATGGCTTGTCCAGACACTTCTTGCGCTTGCTGAGCTTGATGCCGGAGTTCTTGCAATGAAGAAAGAATCGGTGAAGCTTGATAAAATGATATGTGAGATAACCGACAGTCTGTCTCTTTTGGCAGATGTTAAGGATGTAGAGCTTAGGACGTCTGTAGGAAGTGAAATTATACTCGAATGTGATAACCGCTGGACCAAAGATTGTCTGGAGCATACTGGTGAAGGCGGTCATGTATCCATAAGCGCCAGTCTCTCTAATCTCGTAACAGAAATCAGGATTAAAGACAATGGAGAAGGAATAAGCGAGGACGACATTCCGTACATTTTCAGGAGGTTTTTCCATGGGAATAACAGAACTGCAGACAGTAATGGAATAGGACTTGCACTTTCAAAGCAACTGATCATGGTACAAAATGGAAAGATAGATGTTACCAGCACAGTTGGAGAAGGAACCGAATTTGTTATCAAGTTTTATAGAACAGCCACGATTTAACCGGATATATTTTCTGTGGAAAGTAAAGAGCGCGTTGATGAATTAACAGTGTGAGATTGCAAGGAGTATAGGCTATGAAGATACTTAATTTGATTGAAAATACAGAAGGTCACGAGGGGTGTGCATTTGAGCACGGTCTGTCCTTTTATGTTGAGACCAATAAGCATAAGCTTCTTTTAGACCTTGGACCATCTGAGAATACAATAGAAAATGCGAAGGTATTAGGAGTTGATCTAAATGCCATTGATACTGTGATATTAAGTCATGGGCACTATGATCATTCCGGAGGAATACTTCCGTTTGCAAATATTAATCATGATGCGATCATTTATATGCAGGAGTCTGCTGTGGGTGATTATTATGCTGATGATGGGGAAGAAGCAGAGGTGAGATATCCGTATATAGGCATTGATAAGGAGATAGCAAAACTTCCTCAGATAAAGTTTGTAAATGGTGATACTGCAATTGATGATGAACTTGAGCTTTTTGTTATTAAAAACAGAAGTCATGAGTTGCCATTTACCAACAAGAGGCTTCTTGTCCGTGAGGATAATGAATACCGACGGGATGATTTTGTTCATGAGAATTTTCTTGTCATACATGAAAATGGCAAGTCGGTGCTCATGTCCGGTTGTGCGCATAACGGAATCCTAAGTATCCTTGATGCATATATGGACAAGTACGGTAAAGCACCCGATGTGGTGATCAGCGGATTTCATTTGATGAAACATTCGGATTACAGGGATAGAGAAATCAAGGAGATTGAGGATATAGCAAATGAGCTTAAGAAATATCCTATAAGGTTTGTGACTTGTCATTGCACGGGGCTTGCTGCATTTGATATAATGAAGAATATTATGGGCGATAGTTTGGAATATGTACATTCGGGAGAAGAAGTGATAAATGAAAGCTGAATACAAAACAAAGCCGAGAAATGCAATAATAGAATATTTGAAAAAACATGCGGACACCAGATTCACTGCGCGTGACATATTAAATGCGATTAATTCGGACGGTGAGGAGTTAGACAGATCCACTATATACAGAAATTTAGAGCGTCTGTGCAAAGATGGACAGTTGGTAAAATATAAGGAAAGCGATATAAATGCTACCTGTTATCAGTATTCTGAAGAACATTGCTCCTGTCATGAACATATGCATGCGAGATGTGAGAAATGCGGTAAGGTATTTCATCTTGATAACAAGATTTTAGGTGATACGGCAAAGAAGATTCAATCCGAGTATGGCCTGGATATTGATTATGGCAAGACAGTAATTGTAGGTATATGTAATCTATGTAAAGGTAAGAAAAAAGCATGATATTAACAGCATCCAAACGGGTGCTGTTTTTGATTTGACTAAGTTATAAGCGGTTTTTGCAAGTAAACTGATATGTCAAAATGCAACAAAGTTGCAAAATGTATTGACACGCCAAATCTGATGTTATACAATGTCAAAATGCAAATGTGTTGCAAATGTTAGTGCGAAAATGGAGGATAAGTCATGTCAAAGAAAGAGGTACCTATCGTCATAATAACCGGATATTTGGGTTCCGGTAAAACAACTCTTATGCAGAATATTTTGAAGCAGGAGAAGAGAAAAATTGCGTTGATCGTCAACGATATGGGAAGTATCAACATTGATGCATCAATTCTCAACAAGACAGGAAATCAGGTTAGTCAGGTTGAAATGGTAGAGATGCAGAATGGTTGTATTTGTTGTACTCTCCGCGATGAGTTTATGACAGAAATTGAAAGATTGTCTGCGGACAAAACGATAGAGGCAATATTCGTAGAAGCATCGGGAATAAGTGAGCCTTCATCAATAGCGGGTGCATTTTTTAACTATGAGGAGATGACAGAGGACACAAGAGTATATTTGAAATCGGTGGTATCCGTTGTTGATGTGGACAGGATATATCGTGAATTTTTGCACGATCTCATGACTGAAGATGAGATTGAAGACGGAGATATAATCAATCTTATTATGGAACAGATTGAGTTCTGCAACCTTATGATTTTAAATAAAACAGATCTTTTGACAGAGGAGCAGCTTAAGGAAGTTGAAGAAGGTCTTAGAAATATCCAGCAGGAAGCTGAAATGATACCTTGTGTAAACGGAGAAGTTGATCTCGATGTTATTTTAGACAGAGAGGATTTCGATTTCGAGGAGGTTGAAGCATACAGCGCTGTGCAAAAAGCATTGAATAATTGTGAACATGATGATGAAAAGGCATGTGTGGATGAGTACGGTATTTCATCATTTGTCTTCGAGGAAAGAAAGCCGTTTAACCGAGATGCATTTAACAATTTTGTAGAAAATTATCCCGAGGTGCTTGTCAGATCAAAAGGATATATCTGGTTTTCAGACGACTGGAAGCATGTTCAATTATTTGAGCAGGCAGGAAGAAATGCGTCTATTACGGAACTTTCTGAGTGGGTGTCGGCATGGCCTGAGGAGGAACTTGCTCCGATAGTTAATGATTTCCCTGACCTTAAGGATGACTGGGATGAGACGTACGGTGACAGATGTAACCAGGTTGTTTTCATCGGAAAAGGATACGAGAAGGCGGAGATTGTAAAGCTATTATATGAATGCATAGAGTAGTTCTATATAAGTGAGGAAAAAATGGGAACAGTATATTTTGTAAACTGATTTGATGGGTGCAGCGGCAGCTTCAATGTAGTAGCTTGCATACGTAAAGAATCTAGTTAATATAATTAATATATGATGATCTTTTAATGTTTCCGGAAGAAAAGTAAAAAAGTTGTTGACATTTAAGAAATAATATAATATAGTAATTAACAGGTTAGCAAAAGCTAACTTAATAGATTATCTTTTCTCCCGGAGGCACCACGTTCTTCCGGGAGCTCCTTTTTTATAGGAAATACTAGTTTGCGTGTAATATCCCTAAATAAAACCAGATAATAAAAAATCGAAAAAGCTATTGACATTTTAATCAAGTTAGCATATACTAACCTTAAGGTTAGCAGTGGCTAACTCGAATAAATCATGTTTTTTCTCCCGGAGGTTCCCATGTTCCTTCGGGAGGCTCTTGTGAGATTAAGAAAGGAAGGATTCATATATGAGTAAAGTTGCAGTAGTGTTTTGGAGCGGAACAGGTAATACGACAGCGATGGCACAGGCTGTTGAAGAAGGTGCTAAAGCTGCGGGCGCTGAGGTGTCAGTGTTTGGACCGTCCGAGTTTAACAGCAGCATGGTGAAAGATTATGATGGTATTGCTTTTGGTTGCCCGGCTATGGGTGCCGAGGTTCTTGAGGAAACAGAGTATGAGCCGATGTTTACCGATGTTGAAAGCGTTTTGTCGGGAAAGAAGATAGCGCTTTTTGGTTCTTACGGATGGGGCGATGGACAGTGGATGAGAGACTGGGAAGAAAGATCTAATGCCGTAGGTGCTAACCTTGTATATGACTGCGTTATGGCTAATAACTTCCCAAGTGATGACGATCTTGAAGAATGCAAGTCTCTTGGAAGATCGCTTGCTTGACGAGGTGGTGATTATGAACGATAAGCTTCTTGCTAAAATTGTAGTGCTTACAATAATGTGCTTATTGGCGACGTTCATAGCAAAATATGTTTGTGATTGCATAATGCCGGTTGGGTATGAATATGGTGTGATTTACGATATTTCAACAAGTATAAGATATGCGTGTATTATATTATCTATGTATTTTATTTTTAAACAGGGAGATAATAATCATTAAATATTTAAATAGTTTGATTGGAGATGGTGCGTTATGAGAAAAACAATAGTGCGGAGAATCAAACTAATGAAAAATGTCTGCGAGGGGAAAAGAAAATGCCGACGAGTGAAATAGTGGAGTATTGTGCGCCAACTCTGGCGGGGATTAAAACAGGGAGTTTGTTTTCTATAAGGAATAATGACAGAAACTATGTGGTACAAAGGCTTAGAAAACTCAATCACCTGATGAGACAATACGGGCTAAGAATAGTCCCTCTCAAATATGCAAAAGACTATACTTTAATATATGTGTATCGCCCGAAGTATCTGGACAAAGACCTTCACGATCCAAGGGCCATAGATATCCTCAATGAAAATGGTTATAGTGATAAAAATGCGGATCTGTGCGTCTGTCATCTGGTAAAAAGGCTAAAAGACAGTGCAGATTTTCCACATGAAATAGGGTTGTTTCTCGGTTATCCACCGGAAGATGTGAAAGGTTTTATCAACAATCCCAATGTCGGGGTGAAATATGTGGGCTGTTGGAAGGTATACGGCGATAAGAAAAATGCACTCATGAGGTTTAAACTCATCAATAAATGCACGGAAATCTACAAAGAGAAAGTACGTTGCGGAATTCCCTTAGAGGAATTGATGGTGAAAACCTGATTGGCAGCTGTCGGCAAATGTCGGCAGCTGTTTTAAAAACTAATCAAAGAAATTATTTTTAAGAAAGAAGGGATTTAACATGAATTATTTAGAAATTGAAAAAGTTATTGGTCGCGAGATACTCGACTCAAGAGGTAATCCGACGGTTGAGGCGGAGGTCTATCTGGTTGACGGTACCGTTGGCCGCGGAACTGCTCCGAGTGGAGCTTCAACAGGAGAATTTGAAGCATTAGAGCTTCGCGACGGTGACAAGGAAAGATATCTTGGCAAGGGTGTCGCAAAAGCAGTTGAAAATATCAACACTACCATTAATAGTGTACTTGTAGGAATGGATGCGTCTGACACATATGCTGTTGATGCCGCCATGATCAAAGCGGACGGTACTAAGGATAAATCGAAGCTTGGTGCCAATGCGATATTGGCTGTATCGATTGCGGCTGCACGTGCTGCTTCAATCGCGCTTGATATTCCTTTGTACAGATTCTTAGGTGGAGTATCCGGCAACAAGCTTCCTGTTCCTATGATGAATATCTTAAATGGTGGAGCACATGCTGACAGTGCTGTTGATACGCAGGAGTTCATGATCATGCCTGTCGGTGCTCCTTCATTTAAGGAAGCGCTTAGATGGTGTGCTGAAGTATTCCATAAGTTGAGAAGTCTTATTAAAGATATGGGTGACGTCACAGCTGTTGGAGATGAGGGTGGTTTTGCACCTAATCAGCTTAAGAGTGACGAGGAGGCTATTGAAAAGATTTTAGAGGCTATCAAGGCTGCCGGATTTGAACCCGGTAAGGACTTCATGATTGCTATGGATGCAGCGTCTTCTGAATGGAAGAGTGAGAAGGGTAAAGGCTACTATAAACAGCCTAAGTCCGGTAAGGAATTCACTTCGGATGAGCTTATAGCTCACTGGGAGTCGTTGGTTGACAAGTATCCAATTATCTCTATTGAGGATGGACTTGATGAAGAAGACTGGGAAGGCTGGAAGAAGATGACAGAGAAGATCGGTCACAAGGTTCAGTTAGTTGGAGACGACCTCTTTGTTACCAACACAGAAAGACTCTCTAAGGGTATTGAACTTGGTGCAGCCAATTCAATCCTTATTAAGCTTAATCAGATTGGTTCAGTATCCGAGACGCTTGAGGCAATTAAGATGGCTCACAAGGCGGGATACACAGCTATATCATCACACCGTTCAGGTGAAACAGCTGATACAACTATAGCGGATCTTGCGGTTGCACTTAATACCTGTCAGATTAAGACAGGAGCACCAAGCCGTTCTGAACGTGTTGCTAAATATAATCAGTTATTGCGTATTGAGGAGGAACTTGGTGATTCTGCGGTATATCCACAGATGAGTGCGTTTAATGTGAAAAAGTGAGCAATAGTGTATATATAATAATCTGATCGTGATATAGCGCAAATGATGGGGATGCACGCTGCAGAGCCGTTGTTTGCGCTATATTTTTAAGTTTTTCTTTTTTGGATGGGATAAAATAAACAAAAAGTGTTCCCTGAAACTGCACTTTTGCGTTTAAAAGTATTCCCTAAAACTGCACTTTTTGCACTTTGGGGTGTTGTCAAAAACTGCAATAGGTGGTAATGTCCTTCCTAAGGAGGCGGTGTTTTCTATTTCTAAGAAAGGTATATGATGAGATACAAAGAGCGCCGTTTGTGTTGGATGAACTTTCTAAGAAAGGGTGATTTATATGGATACAAATACAATATTGATAGGCTTGATACTTCCCTTTATCGGTACGGCTGCAGGCTCAGGGTGTGTGTTCTTTCTGCGTGATCAGCTTAAAAGAGGAGTGCAACGTGCATTGTCGGGATTTGCGGCAGGAGTGATGGTTGCTGCTTCGGTATGGAGCCTTATAATTCCTGCTATAGAACAATCGGAGGACATGGGTAAATTTGCTTTTTTACCTGCATTTATTGGATTCTGGGTTGGTATATTATTTCTTCTTATGCTGGATCATGTTATACCGCATTTGCATATAGGCTCTACGAAGGCAGAAGGTCCTCATAGTCATCTTACAAGAATGGTTATGCTTGTGCTTGCTGTAACACTTCATAATATTCCGGAAGGAATGGCTGTTGGAGTCGTGTATGCCGGACTTGCCGGTGGATCTGACAAAATTACCGCTGGTGCCGCGCTTGCACTTGCGCTTGGAATCGCGATACAGAACTTTCCGGAAGGTGCAATTATCTCGATGCCTCTTTATGCTGAGGGAAAAAGCAAAGCGAAATCATTCTGGTTAGGGGTTTTATCCGGAGCGGTTGAACCGGTGTTTGGAGGTCTTACTGTTATAGTCGCAGGTCTTGTGGTGCCTGCAATGCCGTATTTTCTTTCGTTTGCAGCGGGAGCAATGCTATATGTTGTAGTGGAAGAGCTTATACCGGAGATGGCTGCCGGAGAACATTCTGACATAGGTGTTATTGCGTTTGCAATAGGGTTTAGTTTGATGATGGCGTTGGATGTGGCACTAGGATAAGAATATATATAATAAAGGTGGAACTGAGACATTCTCTTAATCGCACAGCATATCAACGATGCTGTTGATAAGGGAGTTTATCATTTCATTGTAATTTTCTCTTATAAAGACCTTCTCCGTTGTCAGACTGATTGCAATAAGCTTCATGTAATTGCAGGCTAGCATCCAATTGGGTGTGTGTGCAGGGGTTTCGAGTAATGAGATTAGCACGTGCATGGTAGTATTGTCGTTATCCTCATTTTCGATATATTTGTCTGACCACGTGGAAATTAGGTGTTTCTTTTCAGAATCAGTTAAAAATGCGAATACATTGGGATTCTCTTGTGTCAACCATTTCAAGTAGTCACGCAGAGAATCCCTTGTTAATTTGCCTGACTTGTTAAGATATGAGATGAGCATATCTTTGGCGCGGTTTCTCTCATGTATCATCATCTGGTACATGAATTCTGATTTGTTATCGAATAGATTATAAAACGTTCCTTTGGCAATATAGACCTCTTTGGTAAGAGTGTCTATGTTAACGGCTGAAAGACCACCATTTTTAAGCATCTTAAAGCCATTATCCAGTAACGATGTTCGAATTTCATCTCTGCTTTTGTCTGTAAATATTTTTGGCATAATGATGTTCTCCAAATAAATATTTAAATGACTAAAAAATTATTGAAAGTCATTTTTTGATAATTATACTTGTATTCAATAAGGAATTCAAGGAGGTTTTTATGCTAAACAAGGTGAAATTAACAGAAGATGAGATGAGAGAGTTTGCAGAGGTATTTGCATATTATGATTATGGCGCTGAGGAAATTGGTATGGTTCCTTACTATCCGGGTTATCCGGACAGAACCAGTCTGGTTAATTATCTGGTTGCTATGATAAAAACAGCAAATGAGTATAATGGAGTATATGCAACATCAGATAAAAAAGAGGGGATTGTTATTTTGACTGACACGACGCACCCATATCCGGGAATAGCATTGTTTAAAATGATGTGGAGAATGGCAAGGGCGCTTGGATTTAAGAACTTCGGCGATATTATCAAAAAGTTTCAGGCGGGTGGTGCAAGTCTTGAAAAGAATTATCGTGACAATAAGAAACAGTTTGTTCAGGTTGAATTGCTTGCTGTAAAGAAAGAGTATCAGGGTAAAGGTTTTATGCGTCCGCTTGTTGAGACTGCTTTTGAAGTTGCGAAGCGGGGGAATCTTCCTGTGATTGTTTCAACAGACGCAAAACTTAAGAAAGATAAGTATGAACATATAGGTATGAGACATGTAAATACGAGAAAACTTGGTGAAAATAGTTTTATGTATGATCTTGTACGAGAGGCTTAGATTAAAAAGGGGTATGCGTGATATCCTTCTTTTTTTGTGCGCCTTGTTAGTTAACTATTGACACGCCACAAATGATATGATAGAATCAAAAAACTGATTGGAGTTAGTGAAAGCTAACTTAGGCAGAGTGCTGAAATAAGAAGAAATTGTGCGATTGCTATCTGAATGATTAGCGGTATGCAACTTGACGAAGGGTGCAATAATGAAGGTCAAAGTCATAGGTTTATTGATATTAATAATGTGTATTTGTGGTGGTTGCAAGGCACAAGATGTGCAACAGGAAGACACTTTTAAAAGCTGTGAAGTTTTTGCCATGGATACATACATGACCTTGACGGCATATGGAGAGAATGCCAATGGAGCATTAGAGAAAGCGGAAAGCAGAATCAAGGAATTAGATGACAAGCTTTCTACAGGAAATGCTGATAGCGAAATTGCATTGCTTAACAGTAATGGTAGTGGGAAATTATCTAAGGATTCATTTTACCTTCTTGAAAAATCTCTGGATATATCAAAAAAGACTGATGGAGCGTTCCTGCCAACCATTTATCCCATAATGGAGGCGTGGGGATTTCCGACAAAGGAATTTAATGTGCCTGATGCTTCATTGATCAAAAATCTTATGCCGCTTCTTGATATTGGAAAAGTCGATATAGACTCGCAAAATGATTCTGTAAGCTTCCGGGAAGAAGGAATGAAACTGGATTTTGGAGGGATTGCCAAGGGTTATACCTCGGATGAAATCATGAAGATATTTAAGGAAAACGGAATAGAGAGTGGAATTATTAATCTTGGTGGAAATGTTCATACATTGGGAACTAAAACTGATGGCAGTCTGTGGAAAGTTGGTATCCAGAATCCTTATGGTGATGAGGAATATCTGGGTGTTTTGGAGATTGCCGACAAGGCGGTTATAACCTCCGGTGGATATGAGAGATTCTTTGAAAAGGACGGTATCATTTATCATCATATAATCGATCCGGCTACCGGTTATCCGGCCGATAATGAACTGCAGTCCGTTACCATCGTAAGTAATGATGGAGTGCTTGCGGATGGATTGTCCACAGCACTTTTTGTTATGGGACTTGATAAGGCTATTAAGTTTTATAGGGATAACAGTGAAGATTTCGATGTGATAATGATGACAAAGGATGATGTTGTGTATGTATCTGAAGGTGTTTCGGATAGTTTTTCAACTTCTTTTGATATGAAGCTTATAGAAAGGTGAGGCGGCGCATGGAAGATTGGAAGAATAAGATCAGGTCGTGGATTAACATTTTGCCTGCATGTCTGATGCTTACGGGTGTGGTAATATCACTAAATGATTACGAGAAGCCTGTTTATGAGGTCAAGGCGGCGAAAGATATAGTGTTAGAGGAAAAAACTGATAAGGAGACGTCGGATGCTGATATTAACTTTGATGATATTGAAATTGAACTTCCGCCGACAGTGGCAAGCGCGGGAAAAGCTTCCGGTGCATCAAAGGAATTAAAGCGAGAAAAGGATGCTTTGGGATATAAGAATGGCACGTATTATGGTACGGGAACGGGATTTGCCGGAAAAATTAAAGTCAAAGTGGTTGTGAAAAAGGGAAAGATTAAAGACATCAAGGTTATAGAATCTCATGACGGGGCTTCCTACATAGCTTCTGCCTCATCTTTGCTTAAGAATATAATCAAAAAACAAAGTACCAATGTAGATACGGTGTCGGGCGCAACGTACAGTTCGGTAGGTTTGATAGAGGCAGTAAGAGATGCACTTAAGGACGCAGGACTTTCAAAAAAGGATAAGGGTGCAAAGAAGAAAAAGTCTGATTCTAAGAAGAAGGATGAAAAAAGTCAGAACAATAGAAATGAAAACAGTAACGAAGATGAAACGACCAAATATGATGACGTGAAGTACATTGACGGAACATATTACGGAACGGGAATGGGTTTTGCCGGAGATATCAAGGTCAAGGTTGTTGTTCAAGGCGGAAGAATAACTGAGATTTCAATTGTGGAAACTAAAGATGGTGACGAATATATATCGGCTGCATCTGCACTTATCAAGACTATCGTAGATGGACAGAATCCTTCGGTGGATGCGGTATCAGGAGCAACTTATAGTTCGAAGGGAATCATCGCTGCGGTTAAGGATGCGTTAAAATCAGCTATTGCACCAAATGATTCTGCGCCGTCAGAAAAAGAGAAAACAACAGAAAAATCAACTGAAGAAAAGAAGGCGGAGGAGAAGAAGCCTGCCGAGCTTCCTAAGGGTAAGGTTCCGTACAAGGATGGAGTGTACACTGGTACCGGAGAGGGATACAGAGGTGATATATCCGTTTCCGTTACCATAAAGGATAAAACAATTACTTCCATTGTTGTGACCGATACGAAAGATGATGAGGCATTTTTTGCTAAGGCAAAGAATCTGCTAAACAGCATTTTATCTAATCAAAACACTGGTGTTGATACGGTGTCCGGAGCAACATTTAGTTCTAATGGTCTTATCGATGCGGTAAATGATGCACTCCTGCAGGCCAAGAAAGCCACAGAGAATGACGGTGACAAGAATGAAGATGCTAAGCAGAAAGATAAGGAAAATAAGACCGGAGATAAGGTGTCTGATGATGGCAAAGAGAACAAGGATGATAAAGAGACGAACAGTGGCAAGGAGGAAGAAAATGCTGCCGGTGAGGAGTCTAAGGCTTTGTATAAAGACGGCACATATACACTTGCAGTTCTTTGTAGTCCAGACGCCAACGGTGACTTTGCGCCATACACTTTGTCTGTGACACTTGTAATCAAGGACGGGCGCATAGAATCTATCAGTAACATTTATCAGGTTGATGAGGGAGCGGATGACAATTCGTGGTATATCGACAGAGCGGTAAATGGAACCAAAAAGAATCCCGGTGTTGTTTCGCAGATAAAGGAAAAGAATGGTGTCGAACAGGTGGATGCTGTATCAGGTGCAACGTGCTCCTCTAACGCGATAATATCTGCGGTAAGAGGAATGCTGGATACAGCAAAAAATTAATGACTTTTAAAGATTTATTCCGTATAGAAAGGGTGTCGCATGAATCGTTGTTTCATAAAGATTATTAATTTACTTTTGGTGTTGGGAATCATATTTGGTTACAACATGACTTTGGAAAGCAGGGCTAAGGAGAACGAGATAGCAAAACTTCAGGCAGAGCTTGAAAGCTCTAATAATCAACTTGAGAAATATGATGAAGTCCTCAAAGCTTCCGATAATACCGAAGGCGTCGATGGAAATGTTGAATCGGAGTATAAGGATGGAGTGTATGAGGGCACTGCAAAGGGCTATGGTGGAGATATAACTGTAGAGATAACGATTAAGGGCGGTGTAATGAAGGATTTGAAGATATTATCAGCGTCTAATGAAGATGGAGCGTATCTTGCTATGGCAAGCGCGATTGTTAAAGATATCCTGAAGAATCAATCTGCTGAGGTGGATACTGTGAGCGGAGCCACGTATAGTTCGACAGGAATTAAAAATGCAGCGGGAAAAGCACTTGAAAAGGCCAGAGATAACTAAGAGGAATTATGACAATGAATAAGTTGACACCACAAAAAAAGAGAAAAATCAATGCCTGCGTCAGGGGCGGAATACAATTGTTGTTCTTTGCATTTATGCCGTCAGCATTTACTACGGCATTTGCCGGAGTGAAATATATATTTACCCAAGTGGGCAAAAGTGAAACAATTGAGTTCAATTCTTTTGTGAAGATTCTTGCTGTTTTGCTTGTATATACAATTGTGTTTGGCAGGTTCTTTTGCGGATATGCCTGTGCTTTTGGAAGTCTTGGTGACGCAATTCGTGCCATATATATAAAGGCGTGCGGCAAATTAAAAAAGAAACCTTTCACCATTGATGAGAAGATAAGAAAAGTGCTCGCTTATACAAAATATGCAGTACTTGTTATTATACTTATTGTTTCATTTAAGGGAATGAATTCTAAGTTGAAGGGTACAAGTGCGTGGGATGTATTTTCAATGCTCCGTGCAGGAAACACAAAGATTGGGGAGTATGTGGTCGGTTCAGTGGCGCTACTATCTATCGTCATAGGCATGGCTGTGTGCGAACGTTTCTTTTGTCGATTCCTGTGCCCTATGGGTGCGGTGTTTTCTTTCATGCCGGTGTTCCCGCCGTTTTCACTTCGCAGAAAACGCTCAGAATGCATAAATGGCTGCTCGGGTTGCAAAAGAGTATGCCCTTCCGATATTGAGCTTTCAGACACAACATCAATAGATATATCAGGTGAGTGTTTTCAGTGTGGCAAATGCGTAGATGTATGCCCGAAACAAAATATAGGACGTACTCTTTTGCCACAGAGCTTTGAACTTTGTTTTACTATAGTCCGTGCGGTGCTGTTGGCTGCCGTGCTGGTATGGGCAGGATTGTAGAAAGAGTTGAATAAATAAAGAAAAGAGTATGTGTATTTCATATTGAATTGCTTGGAATAATACGGAGGAAACAGAGTATGTCTAAGAAGGTTGCCAAAATCGGAGTGCTTGTAGCGCTTGCTATGGTTTTTAGTTATGTAGAAGTATTGATTCCTTTTAATTTCGGTATTCCGGGAGTAAAGTTGGGTGTCGCCAATATTGTTGTAGTGACAGGTTTTTATCTGTTAAACCCTAAGGAAGTATTTTTTATCTCTATATTCAGGATACTCCTGATGGGGTTTCTCTTTGGAAATGGAGTCTCACTTGTATATAGTCTGTCGGGTGGACTGTTAAGCTTTGTTGTTATGTTTATGCTAAAAAAGTTTGATCAGTTTTCTGTTGCCGGTGTAAGTGTTGCCGGGGGAGTGTTCCATAATATCGGGCAGATTACGGCGGCAGCTATGGTGCTCCACAGTAAGACGATAATATATTATCTGCCGATACTTGTTGTGGCTGGCGTGATCACGGGAATATTTATCGGTTTTTTATCGTGTAAGGTAATAAACGCTGTAAATACTCAAAATCTGAATATGGGTTGACGCTAATAGCTGATGGTTATCATTTTCAGGGATAACCTTATATTTTTGCATCTAGGTTAGCGAATGCTAACTATAGATAGATTATTCTAAATATTAAAGGAGGACAGGAGGAATGAAAAAGAATCATTCTTTTAAACGTGCAGCGGCATTTGCAATCGCCGGCGCGTTGACAATTTGTAGTAGTCCGGTACAGGCTGCCGGAGTTGGTGATGGAGAGGGTCAGAAAACCTCTTATGTATATGGAACCGTTAATCTGCCTTATGCTGATTATTACTATGGTGAGTTAAATGAAGTGGCAGAAGATGCGACTCTTTTACTTGATGCAGAGGATAAGGCAAAAGACCTTCGTGGTGCCGGAATGCTCGATGCGATTTCGAGTGCTACCACAAGCAAGTGGAAATCATACGGTGCAACTTACTTTGGAAAGCATGAAGAGGATGATGGCGGATATATCTACGGTGTGGGCAATGCATCGGTTGCAATTCCAAAGTCTTTATATGATGAAGCTAAATCATTGGTTGAAGATGAAGTTAATGATGACACACAGTGTAAGAATTCTTTGTTAAAACTTGTGAAGGATTTTAAGCCTAATGAAGAACAGACAAAACCTGCTGAGTATAAAGTGTTAAATGGTGACGGAACACTCACAGGTGTAAAGGATAGTGTGGAAAAGATAGTTGTAGATACTACAGCAGAAGACAGCAGTGTCAAGGCATCAATATCGAATAGAAGTAATTACGGACATTATCAGATCAGTATCTCTGATAATGGAGAATATTTCCCTAATGGTAAAGAAAATCTTGAAGGTGCGATTATTGAGACGAGTACAGGAAAGAAATATGCGCTCCTTCATTCAGACAATCTGTGGTTTAGAGCCGGAGAGATTGCATTTGCAGTAGAAGACGGTTTCAAGACACACAATAATACATTGAAATATACACAGTTTGCAGATATCCAGGGCGAGACTATCACCAAAGTGACATATATTGTTCGAGACGGTGCAGATGTTGAGTACAAGACAAATCTATTGTGTAAGAAGTTGTTAAATGCCGATCAGAAGATTGCAGTAAGTGGTGAAGAAGTAGCATTTGCAGATGGAGCAAATGTAAAATTTGCAAAGACATTGCCGGAAGACAGCAAATATGTTCTTTCATCAGTGAAGTACAGAAATAATGAACTGGTTAAAGACACTGATTACACCTATGCTGCCGACACGGATACATTTACTGTTAAGGCTACGCAAAACACAGGAGTAGGAACATATACATTAACTTATTCGGACGACAATTATGAGAATACATCTGTAAAAGTCGACTTCCTTTCAACTTTGAAGGCGGAAAATATCAAAATAGAGGCCGGAAAGGTAGTGATCACGGATGAAAATGTGAAGATTGCCGATTATGTTAAGGGCATTGGCAGTATCAAGGTTGGCGATGTTTCTGCTAATTCAGCAAATGGAATTATTGATGAAGAAGGTTATATAGACTTTACTGCAGAGAAGAAAGGAAAAGGTGGTGCTACTCCGTTCTTTCCAGAAGAAGGCAAGGAATACGATATAGAGATTACCGCAGCGGGATATCCGACAGTTAAAGGCAAGGTGACTTCTCCTGACACTAAGGAACTTAAGGAGAAGATTGAGGCTGCAAAGACTGTTGCAGAAAAAGATTGTTCAGCTGATACATGGTCGAAATTACAGAGCGCCATTGATGAAGCAGAAAATGCTGTGGCTGCACCTAAGAATGAGGCGGTAATAGCAGATGCTTTATCAATATTAAATGCAGCAACAGATAAGGTGGCTGCAGAAAAGAAGGCGGCAGAAGAGGCAAAGAAGGCCGAGGAAGCAAAGAAAGCAGAAGAGGCAAAGAAGGCTGAGAAAGCAAAGAAAGCAGAAGAGGCAAAGAAGGCCGAAGAGGCAAAGAAGGCCGAGGAAGCAAAGAAAGCAGAAGAGGCAAAGAAGGCCGAGGAAGCAAAGAAAGCAGAAGAGGCAAAGAAGGCTGAGGAAGCAAAGAAAGCAGAAGAGGCAAAGAAGGCCGAAGAAGCAAAGAAAACTGAAGAGACAAAAGAACCTGCTGTAAAGCTTGGAGATACATGTAGTGTAAAGGGTCTAGACTTCAAGGTTACTGATGCTGATCTTACTGGAAACGGTACTGTAGAGGTTACAGGAGCAGTTAAGAAGAAGGTTAAATCTGTTACAATTCCTGCTACAGTTAAGATTAATGGAATATCTTTCAAGGTTACATCTATTGGAAAGAATGCTTTCAAGGGTTTGAATAAGCTTGGAAAGATAACTATTAAGACAACAACGTTAAAGAAGGTTGGCGCAGGTGCATTTAAGGGAATCAAGAAGAATGCAAAAATTAAAGTGCCTGCTTCAAAGCTTGCGGCTTATAAGAAGTTATTGAAAGGCAAGGGACAGAGTAAAAAAGTGAAGATTAATAAATAATTGTGAATTTTATTCTTTGCACATATTATACAGTTCCAAAGCACCATGCTTTTGGATTCTGTATAATATGTACAACGCAATATACATTTACATAGTTTAGAAATTAACTATTATAAAATCCGGGAAGGAGAATTGTCATGAAGGAAAAGAAAAAGAGTGATATAGCTGTGCTCTTGGATTATGCGGGCAATTATGGTCTTTGCCTTTGAGTGGAGGATGGCGCTGGCATGCCTTTGGGGTGTTCCGGTAGCATTTGGACTCTTGTTTGGAAGTCGCAGGATTTCAAAGCGTAATTCGGAGATTACCAAGGAGGCAGGAATACAGGTTTCAGACGGTATTCAGGAGACACTTGAAAACATAAGAGAGATTAGAGCAACCAATCAGGAAGAAAAGTTTATCAAGGAGTTGAATGATAAGATAGATTATCATGAAAAGACAATGCTTTCAGGTGAGCTTTCCTGTGGAATATTTGTAAATGGGGCAGAGCTTTCGGGTGGTGAAAGACAGCGTATTTCAATTGCAAGAGCACTTTTGAAGAATGCACCGATAGTATTACTTGATGAGGCAACTGCTTCTCTGGATGTTGAAAATAAGACAAAAGTTCAGGGAGCACTCTCGCGTCTTCTTGCAGGTAAAACCGTGTTGGTTATTGCACACCGTATGCGTACTGTCGAGGCGGCAGATAAGATTGTAGTTCTTGCCGATGGCAAAGTTGTAGAAGAGGGCAAACCGTCTGAGCTTTTGAAGAAGAATGGCAGTGTATTCAAACGAATGGCGAAGCTACAGAGTGAAAGCGCAGGATGGAGCCTTGTGAGGTAGTTATTCGTTTTTGTTTATGAGCGGAAGAAAGTTTTCCATCATTTTATCTCTTGCTATGCCTGCTATAAATATAACAAATCATCTATAAATATATCATTTTTTATATAATTTAAAATAGAATTTATATAATTTTATATTGTTTATTCATTGTATTACATATTTTTGTCATTTATAATACTGGCATCGGATGCGCGTCAGAAATATTTTATAAGGTAGGAATATATGAACAGGAAGAAAAACAGTGCATACATAAGCAATCATAATACTATTATGACAGAAGGCGTAAATGGCAATATATTGGATGATGATTTCCCAACCGGTCCTATTCGATATACGTTGATGAATGATTATATTTTTAAAGCTGTACTGCAAAAAAATGAAAAAGCATTGAAGGGACTGCTGGCTGCATTGCTTAAGCTGTCAGTTAATGATATCCGAGATATACAGATTATGAATCCGATAGAGCTTGGAGAAGCAGTGGATGATAAGACATGTATACTAGATATAAAGTTAATGCTCAATAACAATAAGATGATCAACATAGAACTTCAAGTTGCGTATTTCAAGGATTGGGCTGAAAGGTCATTACTTTACCTTTGTAGGATGTTTAATAATCTTCATGAAGGGAAGGATTATGGCGAACTGATACCGGCATATCATATAGGGATTCTGGATTTTTGGTTGCCTGAGAAAACGAAGGAGTTATATTCAGAATATCGTCTGATGAATGTCAGAAATCAAGAATTATACAGTGGTAAGTTCGGGATTAATGTGTTAAACTTAAAAGCAGTAGATAATGATTCTGTAACAAGGGAGTCTGATGAGCTTTACGAATGGGCAAAGCTGTTTAAGGCTACCACATGGGAGGAGATCAAGATGCTGGCTGATAAGAATGAATATATAGCAGATACAGTGGTCACATTAAGACAGTTGACAGATGATGAGAAGATTAGGATGCAAGCAGAAGCTAGATGGAGATATGAACATGATAGGGTGTCACTATATAATCAAGGCAAAGAAGAGGGTGAAGCTATCGGAGAAGTTCGAGGAGAAGAGAGAGGAAAAGAAAAAGAGAAAGCTGCTAATATCAGAAAACTTGCGGAATACTATATGAAACAAGATTCATCACTAACAGAGGAAAAGGCTGTTGAGAAAGCAAAGGAAATATTAAATTAATTAAGTAAGAGTATAAAACGTAATAGAATTGATTAAGGCATAGTACTATGATGTGAAGTCATAATACTATGCCTTTTATAGTTTTTTTGCACATCTATTGACATTTAAAGACAACCGTTATATACTGTCTGTGAGTTAGCGGAGGCTAACTGATGAATGTATTTGTTTCACAAAAAGGAGATTAACATGATAGAGAATTTTCTTGAAATCAAAGAATTGAAGAAAAGCTTCGGGAGTGGCGAGGCAAAGCAGGATGTGTTAAGAGGTATGGATTTTTCTGTTAAGAAAGGTGAATTCTGCGTGCTTCTCGGTCCATCCGGTTCAGGCAAGTCTACTCTTCTCAATATCATTGGCGGCATTGATACACCTGACTCCGGATACGTCAGCATCAATGGTGACAAATTAGAAGATATGAACGAGAAGCAGTTGACACAGTACCGACGTAAGCATCTCGGATATGTGTTCCAGATGTATAATCTTATTCCTAATCTTAATGTTAAGGAGAATATCGAGGTTGGTGCATATCTTGCAGATAATCCGCTTGATGTAGAAGAGGTAATTACCACTCTTGGCTTGCAGGATCACAAGTATAAATACCCGAATCAATTATCCGGAGGACAGCAGCAGCGTGTATCTATTGGAAGAGCTGTAGTTAAGAATCCGGATATTCTTATGTGCGATGAGCCGACAGGAGCTCTTGATTACAAGACATCGAAAGAGATATTGGCGCTTATAGAGGACTGTAACAAAAAGTTTGGAAGCACCATTATCATGGTAACACATAATGAGGCTATCAAATATATGGCAGACCATGTTATCAAATTGAGAGATGGTGTTGTCCGACACAATGATATCAATGACAGCAAGATTCCGGCATCAGAGCTTGAGTGGTAAGGGAGGTTTGATACTATGAAGAATCCTCTTATCAAAAGAATTCCAAGAGAGCTTGTGGCAGATTGGCATAAATATATCGTAATCATTATCTTCATGGTTGTTATGATTGGGGTTGTATCCGGAATGTATGTCGGACATGACAGTATGTTGGGTTCGGTATATTCAGGAAGAAAAGTTCTTAAGCTTGAGGATGGAAGTTTTGAACTTTCAAAACGAGCATCAAAAGAACTTATTGACGACATAAGCACCGGTGCCAAGGCAGATGTAAGACAGTATTTTATTGACAAGGGTATGAAAGAAGCCGATGAAGAAGTTGAGAAAGCAATTAATGAAAATGTAGCCAATGAGGTGAAAGCGTTAATTGAAGAAAATGTGAGAGCACAGGCTGTATCTTACGGTATCACCGATGAAAAGATAATACAAAGACAGATAGATACCGCAGTGGAGAATAATTTCGAAGAAGCTGTTGCGGAAGCTAAGAAGTCGGATGAGTTTAAAAAAGCAGAGGAAGAAGCCTATGATAAAGCTCACGAGGAAGTGACCAAAAAAGTTGATGAAAAATGGGATGAAATTTCGGAGGAATACAATCTCGATGATAAAGATTTCTTCGAGGTTCCGGTTAAAATCTATGAACATTTTTACAGAGATGAAAATGAGGACAATGATGGAGACGGAGAGACAGATGCGACTGTCAGGATATACAGAAGCGATTCTAAGATAGATAAGGCATCATTTAACGAGGGTAGAGCACCTAAGTCTTCTGATGAGATTGCCATAGACAGAATGCATGCTGACAATGTCGGAGTTAAGGTTGGAGATATGATCACTGTCGGAAAAGAAAAGTTTGAAGTTGTCGGACTTTTGTCATATGTCAATTACTTAACTCTTCACGAGTCTAATACGGATCTTATGTTTGACGCATTTGGTTTTGATGTTGCAATGCTTACACCGGAAGGATTTGATAAGCTTAATTCAAGAATTCATTACAATTACGCATACATGTATGAGACAAAACCTGAGGGAAAGACTGAGAAGGCTGATTATTCCGATTCATTTTTGAAAGCTCTCATTACACAGGTGCTTGTACGCGATAATGAAATTAAAGATTATCTACCGGAGTATGTGAGACAGGCAAGTAATTTTGCACCTTCGGATATTGAGGGAGATACAACGGGCACATGTATTCTTTGTTATATCTTAATAGGTGTTATAGCATTTATATTCGCGATAACGATTAGCAATACTATTGAAAAAGAGGCGTCGGTTATTGGTACGCTTCGTGCATCGGGATACAGTAAAGGTGAGCTTATAATTCACTACATGTCAATGCCTGTAATAGTTACTTTAATAGGTGCGGTTGTCGGTAATGTGCTGGGATATACGGCATTTAGAGATTTGGCTGTTAATCTGTATTACAACAGTTACAGTCTTCCGACGTGTAAGACTGTGTGGAGCAATTCAGCACTTGTAAAGACCACGCTTATTCCACTGCTTCTAATGTTTTGTGTTAACCTTATAGTTATTGTGAAGAAGCTGCAATTAAGTCCTTTGCGTTTCTTAAGACACGATCTTGCAAAGACTAAGAGAACGAAAGCAAGAAGACTTCCAAGATGGTCTTTCCTGAGAAGATTCCGTATAAGAATTCTTTTTCAGAATATGCCAAACTATATTGTACTGATTTTGGGTGTTATCCTGATTGAACTGATGTTGTGTTTTGCTTTCGGATTACCGGATTCACTATCTCATTATGCCGACAAAGCGCCTGATATGATGTTTGCAAAATATCAGTATATGTTAATGGACAATAAAGATGATGATGGAAATATCATAGAAACATCGCAAGAGTCTGCGGAGAAATTCAGCTCAAAGTCACTGATGTATCCTAAGAATATCTCATCCGGATTTAAAGGTATGGGAAGCGGTGGAGACGAGAGTGTTACCGTGTATGGAATTGCAGAAGATAGCGACTATGTTAAGTTGAGAAGCGACATTGATAAAAATGGTGTGTATATCTCAAGCGCCATGAAAAACAAGTTTGGAATTGTTAAAGGAGACACCATCAAACTCAATGAGGAGTACGAGAATAAATCATATAAGTTCACAGTTGAAGGTGTGATTGATTATGACGGTGGAATTGCCGTGTTCATGAAAAATGAAGATTTTATAGAAGTGTTTGATGAGAAGAGCGACCATTTCTCAGGATTTTTTTCACGAAAAGAAATCAAAGATATAGACGATCAGTATATCGCAACAGTTATCACCAAGGATGATATTTTGAAGGTTACAAAGCAGCTTACACACTCGATGGGCGGCATGATGAATGTGTTTAAATACGCGCTTATCGTCCTTGCGGCAGCGTTAATATACTTACTTGCAAAGATAATCATTGAGAGAAATGAACACTCGATATCCATGGCAAAGATTTTAGGATTTATGAATGGAGAAATCGGTTCGTTATATATCCTGCCTACAGCAATGATAGTGGTTCTGTTCTCTGTCGTAAGCTTTGTGGTCGGATACTTCCTTATGGTCAGGATATTCCAGATATTTGTGCTTCAGATGGACGGATACTTTGCATTTTACATGAGTGTAGGATCAATGGTTCTCTCGGTTGTATATCTTCTTATCGGATATGCAGTAGTATCAGTGATTGACTTTATTAGAATTAAGAGAATTCCTATGGATGTCGCACTTAAAAATATGGAGTGAAATAAGAATCAAAAAAAGCATATGCATAAGAGAATCTGCATAAGATTGATTGTTTCTCGTTCGGGAAATCCCTGTAAAATCCGTTGAAATCATCCTATGATTCTGCTATAATATAGTATTATTATCGTGTTCATATGTAGGAGTAAAGAATCTGCTCCGGCAGGATGATATATGAGATGAGAACCTCGGTTCTTTAAGATTTTACCGGAAAGGAGTTGACAGGTATGCCGCAGTTCGCTACGCTCAAGCAAGCAAGCAAGCAAGCAAGCAAGCAAGCAAGCAAGCAAGCAAGGGATAACTATACTCTTTTTACAGTAATAAATCATAATAATTTGGTTGATGTGATACCGGACACAGGGATTATTATACCCTGCGCCCGGTTTTTTTTGCTTGTCGGAACATAGCAATCTTGCATCAGAAACAGATTATTCAAGGATTTCCATTTGGATATACCGGAAATTATAACAGAAGTGAAGGCGCGAAAGAATGCGTCCTAAAATATAAGGAAGGAAGAAGATATATGAAAAAACGAAGACTACGAAAGGGATTATTGTCAATCATTCTGACGGTGGCATTGGTGTTGACTTTAATTCCGTTAGACATTTTTACACTGGAGACTAAGGCAGCAAGCGAAGAAGTTACAAAGACCTATTCATTAAG
The DNA here is from genome assembly GCA_902793335.1 of uncultured Lachnospiraceae bacterium. Classification (GTDB taxonomy): domain Bacteria; phylum Bacillota; class Clostridia; order Lachnospirales; family Lachnospiraceae; genus CAG-590. The sequence continues at coordinate 20,595 of CADBCZ010000024.1, read as the reverse complement.
TACCTATGTAAGAGCTGACGATATGCTTAGCTTTTCTCTGACTGATCCTGATGATAACACTTCAAAAACTGTATTTACAGCAGATGGCGATACTAATACACATCTTATCAGAAAATTTGGTTCCGGTATTCAAGTGATGAATACTCAATCATATGATGATAGTCCTAATGTTAGGTTTTTTGTTTTGCCGAATGTCAACGGAAAAGTAACAAAAATTGAGTTCACAAAAGCTTGCAGAATCGCTAACCAAGTAATTGTGGGCGATCATGATGCGTGTCCGCCTACATGGGAGGATACCTCGTTCTTCATGTCAATAGATGGCATGAAATATAATGGTACTGATGAGGCGTTGACTGGTGAAAGTCATCTTGATGAAAGAGGAAATACGACTGAAAGTGAAAATTTCACATTTATTAGCACTGATCCGGAAGGGATTGAAGGTAATCTGTCTCTTTGGCTTGGAAAAAGCTCAATGTTTACAATGCTTTCTGGATGTGAGATCAAAATCCACTACATTCCTGCAGTAGAACCAGCACATGAGCACGACTTCACATATAGCATGAATGGTAATACCCTAACTGCAACTTGTGGACACAGTGATGGTAGATCGTGTTCTCTTGCTGATTCAAACCATCAGATCTCAGTATCGCTTGAAGCAGAAGATGCTCACTATCAATTTGGATATGTTTACCCTGCTACACTGTTGAACAATTCATTATTTGCGAGCGAGACGGGAGCTACTATAGGAAATATCACATATAGAAACAATACAACAGGAGTAGATCTCGGTACGCAAAAACCTACAGGAAGCGGTGAGAATCCCACAGGTGCCGGAAACTATACTGCGAGTGTTACGATCAATGTTGGCGGTACGACTTATACTTTAACAAAAGACTACACATTATCAAACTTATTTACAATAAACAATAGTTACCCCCAATTTAGCTTTGGCACGGAAAAATATTCAGTTGTAGATAGAGCTGCAGAGAATGAAATAGTTACAATCACATTTACTCCGCAAAATGGTGAAACTTTGAAAAGTCTGTCTGTAAAGGGTGAGACAACAAACTATAGCATTGGAAATGGTATCACTAAGGTGGATGACACACACTATACTTTCTTGATGCCTGCCGAAGAAGTCAACATTAGTGAAGCTACGTTTGGTATTGATGAAAATGATTTTGTTCAGGACGGCGATACCTATACCATCAAAAATGCTGATGGTTGGAACTACTTCTGCCTGCTTACAAATTATGATACAACACTTGACGGTTTCAACGGCAAAACAGTAAAGCTTGACAAAGATATTGAAGTATCAACAATGGCGGGCATGAGCGCCCACCCGTTCAAGGGCACGTTTGACGGACAGAACCATACGTTGACTTTCAATCACGAAGCCAGCGAAGATTTAAGCGCCCCATTCCACTACATCAATGGCGCCACCATCAGCAATCTCCACGTAGAGGGCGCCATCACGGGCGACACATACGAGAGTTTGGGCGGTCTGGTGGGTCGTGCCGAGGGCAATATCACCATCGAGAACTGCCATGTGAGCACCCAAATCAGCACCACGGTCAGCGGCAGCGCCCTTCACGGCGGTGTCATTGCCCGGTGGAATGGCACTAATGCCACCTGCACCGTCACGGGCTGCGTCTATGACGGACTGATTTACAACCCGTACAATGCTGGCGTGACGCGCTCCTGCAGTGGATTCATAGGATGGGACTATGGAAATAACGGAACCATCACGTTCACCGACTGCCTATCTGCTCCCGCCGCATACGGCACGGGCAAATACGCACTGGGCGTCAACTGCTTTACTTTCGTCTATCCAAACAGTGAGCCGACCCTGACCTACAACATGACGAACTGTTACTATACCAGCATCCTCGGCAATAGGCAGGGTCGTCCCGCAGCCACAGCGACCACCGCGCCTGCCAACCTCGGAGCCGCAACCACCGACCACGGAATGGTGAAGGGCTACAAGAACGGTTTTCTCTACGCCGGCAACTACTACACGCCGAAGTACGGCGACGTGGTGGTGGAGTACATATTCACTGACTATGGTGAGCATGCCGACGTGACCATCAACGGCGAGGGAAACAACCTTGTGGGTGTGAACATCACGGAAGATGTCGGAAACGTAACGAGTGTGAACTACAATCGGACATTTTCACCTGTCTCAACTGATGTTGCTGTGGTGATGTTGCCTTTTGACTATACCTGCAACGGCAGCGAGGGCGGCAAATTCTATTCGTTTGCTGGCGTCGATGACGGGCCGATCATGAGCACCCAGGTGGGCTCGCTTTGGGCCAACACACCGTATCTGTTCAAGCCTGAAGGCACGACGATGACGTTCCCGAACATTGCGAGTATGACGGGCGGGTCTGTGACGCTGAAAACCACGGCGGAATATCATACGGCCGTGTACGGCGATTGGACGCTCTATGGCACATACGCTTCTAAAACCTGGACAGGGAACGAAGTGGATTACAGCAAAACGTATTTTCTGGACGAAGGTATACTGGCGAATATTTCTCCGACCATAACGGTCAAGCCCACGGACGGCTATTTTATCACAAGCGACAGTTACCACACCCATAGATTTACTTATTCCGCAACAGGTGCGACCATAACGGCTACCTGTTCCGCTGCTGATTGCACACTGACAGATAACAAGACAACGCTAACGATTAATGCGCCGATAAAGACTATCTACGGAGACGCGAACAGTGCGAGTGCGACATTGACGGGGCTTGATGATTTCAATTCTGCTACGAGTTTGAACATCACGGAAACGGGAATTAAATATGTTGGTAGAGGCAATACGACCTACGCAGAAAGTGACACTGCTCCCACCGACGCAGGGACTTATACTGCAAGCATTACAGCAGGCAGTAAGACTGCAAGCGTGGATTATACCATTGCACCTAAATCAATCAGCATAACCGGTGCGACTGCTACAGATCGTGACTATGTGAAGGACAGTACAAGTGTTGAGATTAGTGCGGTTACATTTGATGGAGCTACATTGACAAATGGAACAGACTATACTGTGACCGGTGCGATGGATGACGATACAGCAGGCGATAGCAAGAGCGTTACCGTTTCTGTGACTCTGATGAATGGAAATTATACTTTTGGTACGAATGGCAATACAACGACCACAACGGTTAAGATTGATAAGATTAATCATGATGGGGTGTCTGCTTCCGGCTCAGCGAAGTACGGTGCAGAGGGTTCGGTTGATCTCTCCTCATTGATTGAAGCAGGCGGTAGCCTGGGTGAAGTCAGTGTAAGCGATACGAACAACGTATTGGATGGCACGCCTACAATCGAAACTGACGGAAAAGCTTTGAAATTCAAGTTTTCGAATAACTCAAACAATGTAGGCAAGACTGCGACAGTCACCATCCCTGTTGAAGGTGCAACCAACTACAAAGATTATAACATCGTGGTTACACTGATGGTTACGGATAAGATTGTCCCGACGCTGACGGTAAGTGACTATACAAAGACCTATGACGGCAACTCGGTTACAATCAGCGACCTCACCAAGTCAGCGAAAGACGGAAGTTCTGATATTGAGGGAACATGGGACTTTGAAGGAACATCGGGACTTAAGGATGTTTCAGACAGCGGTACGATCACAGTTAGATTTACGCCGACGGATACAACGAATTATGAGAGCGCAACGGCTACCTTTATGTTGACGATCAACCGAAAAGCGGTCACGGTTAAAGCAGATAATAAGCAAATGGTTGTTGGTACAACGCCTGAACCGGAGCTGACGGCAACGGTCAGCGGTACGGTTGGAAATGATACGGTCGATTACACCGTTTCACGCGAAGCAGGCACGGTGGTTGGAACCTACACCATCACGCCGAGCGGTGATGCAGAGCAGGGCAATTATGCTGTAAGCTATGAAACCGGAACATTTACGATAACGGAAGATACTACAGCTCCGGTTGTCAAGAAAGCACCAAAGGCTATTACCGGACTTGTCTACAATGGCACGGCACAGGTGCTTGTAGAGCCGGGTGAGGCGGAAAACGGTACGATGTACTATGCGGTAACTACCGAGAACACAGCCCCTGCGGATAACCTTTATACCGCATCGAACTATGCAGCTACCGGCGCAGGAACCTATTATGTATGGTACAAGGTTGTAGGAGATGATAATCTTAATAATAGTGAAGCAGAAAAAGTTACTGTTACCATATCTCAGCTTTCAATCAAGAATGCAACTGTGTCACTTGACGAAACAGATTTAGTTTACACAGGCTCTGAACAGAGTGTTCAGGTAAGTAGCGTAAAGATAGGAGAGACAGTTCTTAAAGCAAATAGTGATTATGAAGTATCTGGAACAACCGGAACAAATAAGGGAGATTATACTGTAACTGTAACCGGAAAAGGTAATTACAAGGATGTAGTTACATCAAAGTGGAATATAGCTATGGCTACACCGGTGATAGATGTTCTTCCTTCAGCTTCTGCTATAACTTATGGGCAGTCACTTGCAGACAGTACACTGACAGAAGGAACTGCTAAACTGGGAGAAAATGTTGTAGAAGGTACATTTTCATGGAAGGATGATGCTACCAAACCTGCAGTTTCAGATAGTGAAAAAACTGAGTATGTAGTGGTATTTACACCAAATGATGCTGAAAATTATAATACAGTAGAATGTAAGGTAAAAGTAACTGTAAATAAAGCTATCGCTGGTGTTGCAAAGGCACCTACAGCTAACACATTGCTCTATAATGGCAAGGCTCAGGCACTTGTAAAAGCAGGAGAAGCAACAGATGGTATAATGAACTTTGCTATCGGAAAAGATGATAAGACTGCACCTGCAGAAGGATGGAACATATCCATCCCTACAGCAACCAACGCAGGAACCTATCATGTATGGTATAGGGTTGTAGGTGATGATAATCATAGTGATTCAGCTATTAAAACGTTTGATGTAACCATTGAAGTTCCGGATACTAATAAACTGGAAGTTTCGTTGGAAGGCTGGACATATGGTGAAAAAGCAAAACAGCCAACCGTAAAAGCTGATTTTGGTGCTGATAAGGTTTCGTATAGTTATAGTGATAAAGAAGATGGTACATTTAAAACAGATGTACCGTCATCTGTGGGAACATGGTATGTTAAAGCAACAATTCCGAAAACAGATAATTACCCTGAAAGCGAAGCAATTAAGAGCTTTGAGATTGCAATTGCAGACAGTATATCCGGTGCGCCTGAAGCTTCTAAGTCAGTTGATTACACAATAGATACTGTTGGTAAAGTTGAATTACCTGCTAACTGGACATGGAAGATGGCAGACATCAATAAAGAGCTTACAGTTGGCGCAGCAGTAGAAGCAACAGCTGAATATACAGGTACTGATAAAGACAATTACGTGGATGCAGTTAAGACGGTTAAAGTTTCAATAACAAGAAATGCTTGTACACATGACAACTTGGAAGAAGTATCTGAAGTGCCTGCATCATGCACAAAGGAAGGTGTTTTGGCACACAGTAAATGCCCGGTATGTAATAAACTGTTTGTAAAAGATGATGACAAGCTGGTTGAAAAGACTGCTGACGAGTTGAAGATTGAAGCAGTTGGACATTCATATGGAAAGGCAACATATTCATGGAGTGATGATCATGCAACATGTACGGCTACCAAGGTATGCGTGCGTGAAGGTTGTGATGAAAACTCAGAAGGTCATGTTGTAACAGAGACAGTTAAAACCACAAGCAAAACTACACCTGCAGGCTGTGAAGAAAAGGGCGTAATAACATATACAGCTACATTTACCGACAAAGATTTTGGAACAGTGACAGATAGTGTGGATATAGCTGCAAAGAATCACGATTATGTAATTACTTATGAGTGGAGTGAGGATGGAAAGACATGTACAGCAACTGCTGTATGTAAAAATGACAGTACACATAAGGTGACAGAGACAGCTGAGTATAAAGCAGATAAAGAGACTTCAAAGATAAAAGCAACTGTCAAAGAAACAGCAACAACTGAAAAGATGGGTACGACGACTTATACAGCATCATTTGAAAATGCGTTGTTTGCTGCTCAAACTAAGGATGTTGTAGATATACCTAAGGTTGAAAATCCGGCGGAAAATCCAAGTGAAAATCCTTCACAGGGTGGACAGGATAATCCACAGCAGGGTAACGATTCATCACAGGATAATAAGAAGAGTGAGCAAACTGCAGCAGACAAGCCTCAAGAGATCGTAACAGACAAGCCGTCTGAAAAAACGGCAGATACACCGGCAACACCTGTTGAAAATAAAACAACAACAGTTGTAAAAGAAGAAGGTACAACAATTCCGGTTGCTGATAATAAGGCTGAGGTCGTAGTGACATCTAAGCCGGGTGAAGAACCTTCGGTAGCTTATAAGGGAACAACAGATGAAAGTGCTAAGGCTATTGAAATACCGGAAACAGTCGTTTCTAACGGTGTTACATATGCTGTTACTGAGATTAGCGAGGGGGCATTTGAAAATAATAAGACTGTTGAGAGTGTTAAACTTGGTGATAACATTACAACTCTTGGTGAAAATGCATTTGCAGGCTGTACTAATCTTAAATCTGTTGAACTTCCAAAGAATATTAAGGAGCTTCCTAAAGGCGCATTTAAAGACTGTACTTTACTTAAGAAGGTTGATATTCCGAAGAATGTGAAGATAATTGGTGATAAAACATTTAGTGGTTGTTCGAAACTTGCTACTATGAATCTTAAAAATAATGTTACTGAAATTGGTGAGAAGGCATTTGAAGGATGTACTTCACTTAAGAAGGTTACATTAGGTAAGAATGTCACTAAGATTGGTGGTAAGGCATTTAATGGAGCAAAGAAATTAAAGACAATCACAATCCAGTCGAAAAAACTTACCAAGAAATCTGTTAAGGGAGCATTTAAGGGTAGTAAAATCAATATCATTAAGATTGACACAGGTTCAAAGGCTCAGAATATGAAATTAGTTAAGAAATATAAGAAGATCTTTACCAAGAAAAATACAGGTAGGAAAGTGATAATTAAATAGTGTGAAAAGATGGGCTTCTCGCTTAGGTGAGAAGTCCATTTGAGATTGTGGCAAAATAATATGTATTTTTCCGATTGGAATTTGTGAGCAAAAATTGTTGGTAATCAGTAGGATGGATGTTAATAACTTTATCATAATGAAAGAAGCGGTTATCTTAAAACTGTTGTGCCGCGTTATCATATATATAATCCAAATCCTGAAACATTTGTTGTCTCGTGTTCGGGTTATAGTGATGAGAGAATTGTTGATATTTTAACTGCTATTTAAACACGGTTTGAGGAGAATTGGATTATTGCCAATATGCCGGTCTTATTAAATGCAGTTGTTATAGATTCATCACTGCCTGACGATATCAGCACTGTAGGGGATGTGATGTTTATTTCGGACCGCGTTATTCCGACAAGCATTAACAAAGAAGATGTCAGTATCGGATGGCTGATGCGAAGGGCAGAGATAGAACGTGCAATCAGAAGGAGCTTGAGAGAAAACAGATTTGAGGTATATTATCAACCTACGTACGAGCTTGACGGACTTATGCTTCATGGCGCTGAGGCATTAGTGAGAATGAAGGATGATTTCATAGGCTTTGTTTCTCCGCAGGAGTTCATCCTTGTTGCTGAAAAGATAGGTCTGGTTGAAAGAATCCAATATTTATGAAGGATTGAATGATACTGGAAAATCTGTTAAAATGAAGGCGTTAATTGTACAACTTCGAAACATATATTGGAGGAAAACATGTCAGATACACTACAACTGAAAGCGTATGCAAAGATTAATTTAGGACTTGATGTTGTCGGCAGGAGAGAGGATGGTTATCATGAGGTACGCATGATAATGCAGACTATCAGGCTTTTTGATAAGCTCACCTTTAGAGTGCTTGATGAGGATGAGATACGGTTAAAGACCAATCTTGGATTTCTGGCGGTGGACGATAACAATCTCGTATATAAGGCTATTAAGCTGCTAAAAGATACTTACGGTATAAAAAAAGGTATGGAGGTTGACCTGTTCAAGGTTATACCTGTTGCAGCCGGAATGGCAGGAGGAAGTACGGACTGCGCTACTGCACTTTTTGGAGCGGCAAGGTTATACGGACTTCATTTATCTCAAAAAGAACTGATGGAACTAGGCGTTAAGCTTGGCGCGGATGTGCCATACTGCGTTATGAGAGGAACAGCTCTTTCTGAGGGTATAGGAGAAATTCTCACACCTCTGCCACCGATGCCGGAATGTACGATTCTTATAGCTAAACCACCGGTATTTGTATCAACGAAAATGGTATATGAGAATCTTGATTCAAAAGAATCTTATGAGCATCCTGATATTGATGGACTTGTGGATGCGATAAAATCTAAGGATCTTCACGGTGTGGCTGACAGGTTGGGTAATGTTTTGGAGACTGTGACAATACCTGAGTATCCTGTTATAGAAGAGATCAAGGATTACATGAAGAAAAACGGAGCATTGAATGCCATGATGAGCGGCTCAGGTCCGACAGTGTTTGGTATATTTGAAGATGAGGGAAAGGCAAAGGCAGCAAAGGCAGAACTGCTTGAGAGCAAGCTGGCAGGACATGCATTTGTAGTTAGCCCGTTCAATATTGGATGATTGTGGGAGAGACAACTATCTGATTGTTATTAAAGATTAACCATATAAAATGGTTTGATTACCTATAAGAATATAAAGACCTAGGGGGATTAGTTATGGAGATAAAATATGATGATGGTAATGAGTTTCTTCCGCTTAGAGATCTCGTTTTTCAGGCACTTAGACAGGCTATCATAACGGGTGAGTTTTCACCGGGTGAGCGTTTGATGGAAATAAAGCTGGCTAATAAACTTGGAGTTTCCAGAACTCCTGTAAGAGAAGCTATAAGAATGTTAGAGCTTGAAGGTCTTGTGGTTATGATACCCAGACGTGGTGCTGAGGTTACAAGAATTACAGAGAAGGATCTTAGAGATGCACTGGAAGTAAGAACTGCAATAGAAGAACTGTCAGTTGAGCTTGCCTGTGAGAGGATTGATGAAGAGGGAAAAGAGCTTTTAAAAAGAGCCTGTAATGAATTCAAAGATGCTATTGGAACGAAACATGTGCAGAATATTGTGGATGGAGACGTCAAATTCCATGATGTTATATTTGACAGCACAAGAAATCCTAAGCTGATTGCGATAGCGCACAATCTTCGCGAACAGGTATACAGATACAGGGTGGAATATGTTAAGGATTTTTCGTATCATGATGTTTTGGTTGAAGAACATTATGAGATAACCAATGCCATACTTACCAATGATGTTGATAAGGCGAAAGAGATAATGAGAAAACACCTGACCAATCAGGAGCTTATTGTTATCAAGAATCTTAAGGATACACTTTAGGATTATATGAGATTCAAACAGAATAATAATTGTGTTATGGCACATACTATCATTTATTAGATGATTGCAAGTTTTTTCTGTTGGCTTATGTGCATATTATACTGTTCCAACGCAGGCACGCTCTCGCTGCTCAGCGCACGCAACGGTACTAAATTCGCATTATAAATGCTCATTAAGTACCGGCGGCTTGAAAGCACCATGCTTATGGATCCGGTATAATATGCACAACGCAGGCTACAGTTAACCCAAATTTGCGAGTATTAAAATAAATGATAGTATGTGCCTTTTTGATTAGGGAAAATAGGATGGGAATGTGATTTTTATAAAGTGGTATTGGGTAGAAGAATGGCACTGGTTAGGGGATTGAGGCATGGGTGAAGGATATAACGATAAAGAAAGTGATATTGCGATTAATTCGAAGCTTGATAATAATATCAGATTTTTAGCAGAGAAGTTTGATAGCTGGTGCGACATAGTAAAGAAGAGGTTTGAATTATCGAGGATGGGACGGGCATATTCGGTGTATATCATGTATATCGACGGACTTGCGGATAACGAGATGGTTGAGAGGACTATAACACATCCAATCCTCTATGAATGGAAGGATGATTATAGGGTAAATATCCGGAATGCTTTAAACGAGGATAATTTGACCATAGATAAAATGTACGAAGACACAAACGAGCAAAAAGAAGAAAAGAAATTTGCGTGGGACATCGATGTTATGTTTCACAGAGAGACAGAGGCGGTTGATATGAAGAGTGTATCAACTATGAGAGAGGCTGTTGACGCTGTTCTTGGCGGCGATACGGCAATATTCGTGGATGGTCAGAAAAAGGCGATAATACTTTCGACCAAGAAATATCCAACCAGATCTATCGAAACTCCCGAAAAGGAATCGGGTCTTAAAGGACCGCGTGATTCTTTCAATGAGAATTTCAGATCGGACACTGCGCTTATAAGACGCAGGATAAAAGACACAAATCTTAAATTGGAACAGGGCACAATAGGGGTTAGAACCAAAACGGTGTATGGTCTCATGTATATGGAGGATCTGGTCGAACAATCACTGCTTGACAGTATTAAGAATAAGCTTAAAAGTTTTGAGATAGACGGAATATTCGACAGTGGGATGCTGGTGCATCTTCTTGAAGACAAATGGTACTCGCCCTTTCCACAGGTGCAGACCACCGAGAGACCGGATAAGGCAGCATCGGCAATCCTTGAGGGAAGAGTGGTTCTGCTGGTTGACAACTCACCTGAGGTAATCATACTTCCTGCAACCTTTAATTCATTTTTTCAGGCGGCAGATGATTATTACAACAGGTTTGCGGTTGGAACCTTTGCGAGGATAATACGATATATAGCGGCTTATTTATCCGTCCTTCTTCCGGCACTCTATGTTGCCATAACATGCTTTTATCCGCAGGTGCTTCCGACAGATTTCATGCTTGCAATCATAGGTGCGAGAAATGAGGTTACGTTTCCTGTTGTGGTCGAGGTGTTGTTGATGGAATTTCTTTTTGAGCTGCTGCGCGAGGCGGGGATTCGTCTGCCAGGACAAATGGGAAATACCATAGGTGTGGTCGGCGGTCTGATAGTGGGACAGGCTGCTGTTGATGCCTCACTGGTAAGTACGATAGTTGTTATAGTCGTTGCACTTACTGCCATATGCTCATTTGCAATTCCGAATGAGGAGTTTGCCTCAACATTCAGACTTCTGAAGTTTGTGATGATAATATTAGCTGCAGTTCTTGGTTTATACGGGATTTTGCTGGGCATACTTGTAATACAGATACATCTTGCTTCCTTGGAAAGCTTCGGTATTCCATATATGATGCCGCTTACAGCAGGTACGGTTGATGATGAAATAGAGTATCAGGATTTTGTGATGCGTAAGCCGATATTTACCATGACAAAACGCCCTGTTTATACGAGAGAGGGGAGAAGGAGACGGTTCGTGAAACGAAAAAATCAAAACGCTCAGGGAGGTTTTAAATGACTTGCAGGGAACTTAAAATGTTTTTTCTACAGCTTAAGATAAAAATGTGGCATCTTTTAAGTATGTTGGAGGACAGGTATGTTTAGTCACAATGACAGGATATCGGAAAAACAGATGAGATGCATGCTGGTGCTATATATTTTTATGAGCGTTATATTCGTTCTTCCTCATCTCTTTGCAAAAATGTTTGGAAGGGATATTATTGCAGGAATAGCCCTGTTTTGTATTTTATCTGCGATTTATACAGGTGCCGTTATGTGCATAGGAAAGAATGGTGTGCCTGATGAAAGCCTTGAAAGCCACAAAAACAATACACTCTTTACTTCTGTAATGGTGATACGTTATGTGATAAGGCTGGTTTTCTACATTCTTCTCTCGGTGTCCGTGCTTGCCGAAGGACAGGTTCCGTTTATGAATAAAACAAAATACAACTCATTTACCAACCTTTTAATTCTGCTGCCACTCATACTGGTTGCATTATACGGCGCGGTGAAGGAAATTGAAAAACAGGGCAGAATAAGCGAGATGCTGTTTCGCGTCGCTATATTTCCGTATGTTGTGATGATATTGTTTGGGATTAAGGAGTGGAGGCTTGTGGACGGACTTAATATAATTCCCGGACAAGTTTCCACGGGCAAAATGTTTTTCTATTGTTACAGTATGCTCTGTTTTATTTTGCCGATAGAAATTTATCCGTGGTTAATATTAAAAACAAAAACCGGGAAAATGTCCTCCGTAAAATCATACATGTCGGTGATGGGAATCATACTGCTGGCAGGTCTTATTTCCATATTGATGGCAGGCATTTACGGTGTGGGCGGAATGTCGGAGGATGCCATGGCGTCGGTTTCCATCATGCGCTATATTGAACTGCCGTTTGGTGTGCTCAGACGCTTTGATGTATTAATGGTATGGTTTTTTATGACGGGATGTTTCATACTTCTTGGCAATACGCTGTTTTATATACGACAGATGTTGTCAGAGATGACAGGCATTAAAAATCTTACTGTCGCTATGACAGTGGTTGTTATCCTATCGTGTGTGCTTGCGTATATATGTCCCGAGTACGAGATTTCATTAAATGATTTCATCATTTACGGGGCGCTTGTCGATATGCCGCTTTCAGTGATAATGCTCATTGCAGCTAAATGCGGACGCAGATTAAAAAAATTAATGACAATGGTTGTGATGGGACTGCTTGTAACCCTTAACGGCTGTTCTCCTGATATTGAAAACATCGAGCAGAGAGATTATGCGACAGTGATGATGATATCGCCGTCAAAAGAAGGGAAATATCAATACACTGTCACAATAGCCAAGGAACACAGACACGGACAGGAGGATGAAAATGAGGAGGTCTTTTTGACCGACGCAAAAGACATTGACAATCTTTCTCAAAAATATGCAAAGAGAAAGGGAAAAGAGCTGTCATTATCTCATCTGAAAGTAATATTAATCTCACCCGCGTATTTGAAGATATGTGATGTGCTGAGAGATTTAGATGAGGCGGATGAGGTGGCAAAGACCTGTCCGTTGATCTTTGTCTCTGACAAAAAACAGCTTGAAAAGTATTTAAAAGCATCAAATAGTCCTGTTGGGACATATATAAGCAACTTAATAGATGTTAGAAAGCGCAGTGACAAAACGGTTACAAAACTTATGGACTATCTAAAATGTCTAAGGGACAAAACTGCGGTTGAACCGCTTTTTTTGGAAGTTAAGGAGGGAGATCTAACGATTAAATCGATAAATGAATAAAATATATAAATGTGGAAATACTTTCGTGTAATAAAAGATTTATATGAAAGGAAGAGATTTGATGAAAATAGTTAGGGATTTCACATTTGCGATAACACTTGGAATTATTGGAGGACTTGCAGTTACCGTACTGTCGTACTACAACGACCACAAAGAGGGAGGTATCAGGAATACTCTTATGGCAGTAGCTGACAGTGCGAACCTGATAAGTGATGCATATTCGGATACAAATGAAAGAGGATACAAATGGAACATAGACAAGGATATGCTTGCAGGTGGAAGAGTGTCCTCGGACACAGGTGAATATATTGACAGGAAGGTGCCCGCATTTTCCGATGGAGTGACTGCCGCATGGAGTGAGGATGGCTGTGATGGGGATAATGCCGGCGACTGCATCTATTCAGATATTATCCGTTTCCATGTGAGGGCTAACAGTGATTCTGAGGAGGATCAGGAGTTAAAGCTTGCGGTAAGGGATGATGTTATGACTATGTTAAAGCCCCTGCTTAAAGACTGCAAAAGTGAATCTGAGAGCAAGGCGGTAGTGCTGGATAATCTTCAGAACATTTATACTACTGCCATAAATACGATAACAGAGCAGGGGTATGATTATCCTGTGAAGGTGTACATGACGGTTGAGGAATTTCCGGCAAAAGTCTACGGTGATCTGACATTTCCGGAGGGAAAATATCAGGCACTTCGCATTGATATCGGAGAGGCGTTGGGACAGAACTGGTGGTGTGTGATGTACCCGCCGCTTTGTTTCATAGATGACGCAACGGTTGTTGTTTCGAAAGAAGGGAAGAGAATATTGGAGGAAAACTTAACGCAGGAAGAGTATCGGGCTCTTTTTGCAGATTCAGATGCTGATATAAAAGCGGAATCATTTATCTGCAAAAAAATAAAGGGATGGTTTGAGAATGGGCGTAATGATGAAAAATAATCCGATACACTTTACACTATTTTTCCATTTTGTTATAATGAATTAACTGTGGCGTTTGGAGACTCTTGATGAGTCTCTTGTAGCTTTTTTAAGAGGAGAGAAAGAGACTATGAGGAAAACTAAGATAATATGTACATTAGGACCTGCAACTGATGACGATCAGGTGTTAAGACAGCTTATGATAGAGGGTATGAATGTTGCGAGATTTAATTTCTCACACGGCGATCATGCCCAGCACAAGAGAAACCTTGATAGAGTAAAGGCGTGCCGTGAGGAATTGGGACTTCCGATCGCAGCACTTCTTGATACAAAGGGACCTGAGATTCGTGTCAAGGATTTCAAGAAGGGTAAGGTTGAGCTTACCGCAGGACAGGAATTTACATTAACCACTAAGGATATAGAAGGTGACGAGCACGGAGTTTCCATTACATATAAGGAACTCGTGAATGACGTGAGTGTAGGTAGCAGAATACTTATTGATGATGGACTTATCTCAATGAAGGTTCAGGCACTTACAGATACAGATATTATATGTATCGTTGAGAACGGCGGTCCTGTATCTAATCACAAGGGAGTAAATGTTCCAAATGTTGCACTTTCAATGCCTTACATAAGCGAAAAGGACAGAGAAGATATAATCTTTGGTATCGAGCAGGGCTTTGATTTCATCGCTGCATCATTTGTAAGAACAGCTGATGATATTCTTGCGATTCGAGATATCTTAAGTCAGCACAATTGTAACTTCATCAACATCATTGCCAAGATTGAGAATATGCAGGGTGTTGAGAATATAGATGAGATCATAAGAGTTTCAGACGGTGTTATGATCGCGCGTGGTGACATGGGTGTTGAGATTCCATTTGAGGATGTTCCTTCTATTCAGAAGATGATCATCAAGAAGGTTTACAATGCTGAGAAGATTGTCATTACAGCGACACAGATGCTTGATTCCATGATGAAGAATCCAAGACCTACACGAGCAGAGGCTACTGATGTGGCAAATGCTATCTATGACGGAACATCAGCACTTATGTTGTCCGGAGAGACTGCAGCGGGATTATATCCTGTCAAAGCATTAAAGACAATGGTAAGAATTGCAGAGAGAACAGAGGCAGATATTGATCTTGTTAAGAGATTTAACAATAGAGGAAGTCTTGTTAATCCTGATATAACAAATGCTATAGCTCATGCTACATGTACAACTGCTATGGACCTTAATGCTACAGCAATCGTTACCGTTACCAAGTCTGGTAAGACAGCAAGAATGATATCTAAGTATCGTCCTGTATGTCCGATAATCGGATGTACTCCTTATGAAAATGTATGGCGTCAGTTAAACCTCTCATGGGGTGTAAGACCTCTTATGGTTGAGGAAAAGACTAATACAGATGATTTGTTTGAGCATGCTATCGAGCAGGCAGAGAAACACAACTACGTTAAACAGGGTGAGATTACTGTAATAACCGCCGGTGTTCCTCTTGGAATTTCCGGAACCACTAACCTTATCAAGGTTCACGTTGTTGGACACATACTCGTTAAGGGACGCGGAGTTAATAACAGAAAAGCAACCGCAAGTCTCTGTGTTGGTAAGGATGAGACAGAGATTATTGAGAACTTCAAAGAAGGCGATATCATCGTTCTTCCTGAGACAAGCAATGATATTATGGATGAGCTTCGTCAGGCATCAGGAATTATTGTTGAGGGTGAGGGACATAACTCACATGCTGCAATTGTAGGACTCTCACTTGATATCCCTGTAATATTGGGTGCAACAGCTGCTACTAAGATATTGAAATCCGGTGCAGTTGTAACCTTAGATGCTGAGAAGGGTATCGTATCGTCGAACTAATGTAAACTGTTAGATAATTGAGAAACTACTTTTTGTTAATTGCTTATGTGTATATTTACAGTTCCAAAGCAGGCACGCTCTCGCTGCTCAGCGCACGCAACGGTACTAAACTCATGCTCCGCATTCGCTAAGTACCGGCGGCTTGAAAGCACCGTGCTTATGGAAGCTGTAAATATACACAACGCAATATACAATTTATAATGTTTCTCAATTATCTAACATAAAAAATATATAAGAGGATAGAAAATGGGAGTTAATAATTTCAAAGAAAAGAAATGGTCGGGATATATATTTGTCGCCTGTGTTTCGATAGCATTTTATGTTCTGCTTTCTAACATAGGGGATGTCTGGAAGGCTGTAAAGGGATTTTTTGACAACTTCACACCACTTTTTCTTGGCTGTGTACTTGCCTATCTGGTTAATCCATTGGCAAAGGTTTATGATGGAAAAGTATTTAAGAGATTCATCAGGAAGGAAAAGAGCAGATGGTCGATATCGGTTGTTTTAGCTATGCTTACGGTTATTTTGTTACTTGCATTTTTGCTCGGGACACTTATCCCACAGCTGGTAGACAGTATCAGGACCTTTGCAAATAATTTTGATGGTTATCTTGCGGCACTTAAATCTTTTGCGGAAAAGCAGCAGATATCTAAGCTTGTGGATATGAACAAGGTGATGAGCTCGTCAGAGACTCTTCTAAGTGATGCCAAGGATTACATTGTAGACAATATAGGTAATATAGTAAATGCGTCCGCCGATGCAGGAAAATCACTTGTGAGTTGGGTGCTTGGTATCATTTTGTCAATATATCTATTGCTCTCTAAGGAAGCAATTATTGTGGGAATCAAGAGATTGCTGAAGGCAATCTTTTCAAAGAAGAATAATGCCGGAGTGATTAAGTTCTTTGAGAGATGTGATGCCATACTCAATAGATATATAGTATTCAGCTTAATCGACGGTATGATTATAGGTATTGTAAATGCAATATTCATGGCGGTTACAAGAATGCAGTATGCCGGACTTGTATCGGTAGTTGTAGCACTTACTAACTTAATACCGACATTCGGACCTATAATCGGAGCTGTGATAGGAGGATTTGTTCTCCTTCTTGTCAATCCGATACATGCACTTGCATTTCTCGTGTTCACATTGATTTTGCAGGTACTTGACGGTTACATCATCAAACCAAAGCTTTTCGGAGACTCACTTGGAATATCCAGTCTCTTAATTTTAGCTGCGGTTATAATTGGTGGAAATATGTTTGGAGTTGTCGGAATCTTACTTGCGATTCCGTTTGCAGCAATCCTTGACTTTGTATATAAGGACTACATTCTCGTAATCCTCGAAGCTCGTCGAGCTATGAAGGATCGCGAATACGACGATGATAATATTCCTGATAAAATATCGGAAAAATCAAAAACTCATAAAAAATAAATAATTTAAGAAAAATATAAGAAGGAGACGTCAAAATGAGCAATTACAACATTGACACAAAATGCGTACAGGCAGGTTACACACCTAAGAACGGAGAACCAAGACAGATACCTATCGTTCAGTCTACAACATTTAAGTATGATACAAGCGAGGATATGGGTAAATTATTTGACCTTGAAGCATCGGGATATTTCTATACAAGACTTCAGAATCCTACTAACGATCATGTAGCGGCAAAGATTGCAGAACTTGAGGGCGGTGTGGCTGCAATGCTCACATCTTCGGGACAGGCTGCCAACTTCTTTGCACTTTTTAATATATGTGAGTGTGGATCTCATATTGTATCTTCTGCTTCAATATACGGAGGTACATTTAATTTAATAGCGGTTACAATGGCTAAGATGGGAATAGAGGTTACCTTCGTTTCACCTGATTGTACTGAGGAAGAGTTAAATGCAGCGTTTAAGGATAACACCAGGGCTGTATTTGGTGAGACTATAGCAAATCCTGCACTTACAGTTCTTGATATCGAGAAATTTGCAAAAGCGGCTCACGCACACGGTGTACCGTTAATCGTCGATAATACTTTCCCTACACCTGTTAATTGTCGTCCGATTGAGTGGGGTGCAGATATCGTTACTCACTCAACTACAAAATATATGGACGGACATGGTGCGGCAGTTGGTGGAGCTATAGTTGATTCAGGAAACTTTGACTGGATGGCACATGCTGATAAATTCCCTGGACTTACAACACCGGATGAGTCTTATCATGGAA
Source organism: uncultured Lachnospiraceae bacterium (assembly GCA_902793335.1). Taxonomy (GTDB): domain Bacteria; phylum Bacillota; class Clostridia; order Lachnospirales; family Lachnospiraceae; genus CAG-590. The sequence continues at coordinate 2,397 of CADBCZ010000024.1, read as the reverse complement.
TCGTATACGCAGAGAAGTTCGGCAAGGAAGGTGCATTTATCACCAAATGTACAGCTCAGCTCATGAGAGATTTGGGATGCATTCAATCACCACAGCATGCGTTTATACTAAACCTTGGACTTGAGTCACTTCACGTAAGAATGCCTAAGCACGTAGAGAACGGACAGGCAGTTGCGGAGTTCCTCTCAAAACATCCTAAGGTTAAAAAGGTTACATATCCGGGACTTCCTACAGATAAATATTATGAGATTGCTCAGAAGTATCTTCCAAATGGCGGATGCGGCGTAGTTTCATTTGAGATTGAGGGTGGAAGAGCAGGAGCTGAAAGCTTTATGAAGAAGCTTAAACTTGCGGCAATCGAGACACACGTTGCCGATGCAAGAACCTGTTGTCTTAACCCTGCAACATCAACACATCGTCAGATGACAGATGAGCAGTTAGAGGCAGCCGGAATTCCTGCAGGACTTGTACGTATGTCTTGCGGTCTCGAGAATAAGGAAGACCTTATTGCGGATATCGAACAGGCACTTGCATAATTGAATTCAGATAAAAAAATCATGAGCTTCGGGAATTATCCCGAAGCTCGTTTTATATAATCAATCATCTAAAATAAATAACAATTATTGAATGACGCTATTGAGGGAAACTACAAATTTGTTTGTCAAATTAAAGAATATTTGGATAATAGTAGAAATAAATCAGTTTTAAAAAAATGATTGCATTTTATTAGAGAATAATCTATAATACAGACAACGAACGAAAACCTTCGAGGTTTTCAGCGGAAGCGGTGCCTGCATCAATTCCGTGCTTGATGAAAAAAGGACACTTCGGTGTTCTTTTTTCATTTAACAAGAACACCATATCACTAGAATAATATTTAAGGGGAGGTATGTTTATGTCATTTCCAAAGGATTTTATATGGGGCGCGGCAACGGCTGCATATCAGATAGAAGGAGCATTTAACGAGGATGGAAAAGGTCTTAACATTTGGGATGTTTACTCAGCATTTAAGGGTAACACCAAATACAATGAGACCGGAAATGTTGCCGATGATCACTATCACAGGGTGGATGAAGATATTGCGATAATGAAGGAAATCGGTATCAAGGCGTATCGCTTTTCGATTAACTGGACGAGAGTGCTTCCTGATGGTATCGGCAGGGTAAATGAAAAGGGACTTGCATTCTACTCTGACCTTGTGGATAAGTTGATAGCAGCAGGAATTGAACCTCTTGTGACTTTATATCACTGGGATTATCCCTATGAATTACACAAAAAGGGAGCATGGCTCAATAATGAAAGCTCGGATTGGTTCTTAGAGTATACCAAGGTTGTTGTAGATGCACTTTCTGATAGAGTTTCATATTGGATAACAATTAATGAGCCGCAGTGTGTCCTTGGTTGTGGATTCTACGGTGGATATCATGCTCCGTTTGAACATGCACAGACAAGAGATTTGCTGATAATGGGAAAGAACATACTTTTATCTCACGGAAAGGCTGCTAATTATATCAGAAACCATGCCAAGAAAGAGCCTAAGATATCATTTGCTCCAATCGGACCTTCTTATTTACCGACAGATGAATCTGAGGAAGCTATTGAAGAGGCAAGAAAATTGACCTTCTCGACAGATGGTGAGGGCTTCGCATTTTCGTTAAGTTATTGGTCTGATCCTGTATATCTTGGCAGATATCCACAGGAGCTCTATGACGATTTCGGAGAGTTGGTTCCTGAATTTACGGAGGATGAGTGGAAGCTTGTCACAGAGCCGTTGGACTTCTACGGAACCAATATATATTATGCGCAGGACGGAAACGTCAGTCCCGAGGAATATCCGAGAAACAGATATCAGGGCAGTCCCGAGACAAATCTTGGCTGGCCGGTAACGCCGGAGGTTATGTACTGGTCTTCAAAATTTCTGTACGAGAGATATAAGAAGCCAATCATGATAACCGAGAACGGTATGGCTGAACATGACTGGGTATCACTGGACGGAAAGGTTCATGATACTTACCGAATCGACTACACTCATAGATATCTTAAGGAGTATAAGCGTGCAGCTGAGGATGGGATTTCACTTCTTGGATATTTCCACTGGTCGCTTTTGGATAATTACGAGTGGAACGAGGGATATACACAGAGATTCGGACTTGTGTATGTCGACTATAGAACTTGTGAGAGAATAATTAAGGATTCTGCATACTGGTACAGAGATGTGATTGCAAGTAATGGCGAGAATCTGTAATCTAAGTATACTATAATACCAAAGACATATGGCATGTTATATGCAGTATGTCTTTTTTTACTTTATAGGAAAGTTCTCCTGCGGAGAACTTTTGAGTTAAAATAAGCCCGTCGGTAGACGGGCGTGACAAGTAGACCATGATTGTTTAGAAG